>JAKDLC010000138.1 GCA_030453055.1 Nitrosospira sp. | reverse complement strand
TGCCGGATGACGTTTGGTCGCGTACGCAACTCGTGTATGTCTGTTCACCCGGCAATCCCACCGGCAGCGTGATGTCGATGGATGCGTGGCGGCAGCTATTCGAGCTTTCCGATCGTCGCGGGTTCATTATTGCCGCCGACGAATGTTATTCCGAAATCTATTTCGACGAAGCTTCTTCCCCGCTCGGCGCACTCGAAGCTTCCCATCGTCTTGGCCGCATCGGCTTCCCCCGGCTGGCGGTATTCGGCAGTCTCTCGAAGAGATCCAATGTGCCGGGCATGCGTTCGGGATTTGTTGCGGGCGATGCGGTAATACTGAAAAAATTCCTGCTCTATCGCACATATCACGGCAGCGCCATGAACCCGGCAGTGCAGGCGGCGAGCAAGGCGGCATGGAATGACGAGTTTCACGTTATCGAGAACCGCCGCCTCTACCGGGAGAAATTCGCCGCAGTGACCGAATTGCTGAAGGTTACTTTACCGGTATCCATGCCGGACGCCGCGTTTTATTTGTGGGTAAAGACACCGATCAGCGATGTCGAGTTCACCCGGCAGCTGTATCGCGATTATAATGTAGCGGTTTTGCCGGGCAGTTATCTGGCGCGGCATGCGCACGGGATCAACCCGGGTGAAAACTTTGTGCGTATCGCCCTGGTCGCGTCGCTGGCGGAATGTGTCGAAGCAGCCGAGCGGATAAAAAACCTGGTAACTTCCTTATAGCCCGGATAGCGCCGAAGCATCTGAATCAATGATAAATTAATAAATACATCTCAAGAAAACAAGGAAAACCATGGATCAGCTCCAAAGCACCATCGATGAAGCATTCGAACGCCGCGCCGAGATTACGCCACGTAATGTCGAGGCCAAACTCAAGGAATCCGTTGCGCAGGTGCTGGAGATGCTCGACAGCGGCAAACTGCGGGTAGCGGAAAAAATCAACGGCGAATGGAATACCCATCAATGGATCAAGAAGGCGGTGCTGCTCTCATTTCGTATAGAAGACAACAGCTTCATCAAGGGTGGCTTCTCCAACTATTTCGATAAGGTGCCCTCCAAGTTTGCGGATTACAGCTCCAAGGATTTCCGTAACGGCGGCTTTCGCGTCGTGCCGCCCGCCGCCGTACGCAAAGGTTCGTTTATCGCCGGCAACGTCGTGCTGATGCCGTCGTATGTCAATATCGGCGCCTACGTCGATGAAGGCACGATGGTCGACACCTGGGCCACGGTCGGCTCCTGCGCCCAGATCGGCAAAAATGTACACCTGTCCGGGGGGGTAGGCATTGGCGGCGTGCTCGAGCCGGTGCAGGCCAATCCCACCATCATCGAGGATAATTGCTTTATCGGCGCCCGTTCGGAAATCGTCGAGGGTGTGATCGTCGGAGAAAATTCCGTCATTTCGATGGGTGTATATATTGGCCAGAGCACCAAGATCTATAACCGCGAAACCGGTGAAACCAGCTATGGCCGCATCCCGCCGGGATCGGTGGTGGTTTCGGGCAATCTGCCTTCCACAGACGGGAAATACAGCCTGTACTGCGCAGTCATCGTCAAGCAAGTGGATGCCAAAACCCGTGCAAAAACCGGCATCAATGAGCTGTTGCGCGGGATTTGAACATTCTGCGATTTTCCAGGAAAACATCCCATGCCCAATGACACACTGGCGCTTGCACAGGCGCTGATCGCCTGCCGCTCGCTAACGCCCTTCGATAAGGGTTGCCAGGAAATCCTGATCGGTCGCCTGGAAAAAATCGGCTTCCGTATTGAAAGAATACGCTGCGGCGAAGTGGATAATTTATGGGCGCGGCGCGGAACGGGCGCGCCGCTTCTATGTTTCGCCGGGCACACCGATGTGGTGCCGACCGGTCCGCTCGAAAAGTGGGAGAGCGATCCATTCCAACCGGTAATCCGCGATGGCAGGCTGTACGGCCGGGGCGCGGCCGACATGAAAGGATCGCTGGCGGCGTTCATCACCGCGATCGAAACCTTCGTTGCCGAGCACCCCGGCCACGGCGGCTCGATCGCGCTGCTCATCACCTCGGATGAAGAAGGTATCGCCGTGGACGGCACGGTCAGGGTGGTGGAAGCGCTCAAAGCACGTAACGAGTTGATCGACTATTGCATCGTCGGCGAACCCACCTGCGTGGACCAGCTTGGCGATACCATCAAGAACGGCAGACGCGGCTCCTTATCCGGGACGTTGACCGTGAAAGGCATACAGGGCCACATCGCTTATCCTCATCTGGCAAAAAATCCCGTCCACCTGGCCGCCCCCGCCATTGCTGAACTGGCGCAAGCCAAGTGGGACGAAGGCAACGAATACTTCCCGCCCACCACCTGGCAGATATCCAATATAAACGGCGGTACCGGCGCCACCAACGTAATTCCCGGTGAAATCACCCTACTGTTCAATTTTCGTTTCTCCACTGCCAGCACGGTCGAATCGCTGCAAACCAGGGTGCATGAAATCCTCGACCGGCATAATCTTGATTACGACTTGTTGTGGGAACTCTCGGGTAAGCCCTACCTCACGCCCAGGGGTAATCTGGTGGATGCGGTCAGCCACGCGGTCAAAACCGTGACCGGAATCGAGCCGCAACTTTCCACTTCCGGGGGAACCTCCGACGGACGGTTCATTGCCGACATCTGCCCGCAAGTGGTGGAGCTGGGCCCGCGCAACGCCACCATCCACAAACTCAACGAATATGTGGAAGTAGAGGATATGGAACAATTGCCGGAAATTTACCGGCTGACGCTGGAGAATTTGTTGCTGAAATGATCATTGGCTACGTTAACGTTAACTACTATGGTGTGCCGCTCCCTCGCGCTCACATCCAACCCGCACCCACAACCAACGCTCGGGTCGCTGGCTTTGGAACTGGATCAGACCTATCGCGCTCCGACGTTTAAGGTGAGTTACTAAACAGACAGCTTCACCCGCTACGGATCATTAGAAATTAGCGTACGCTTTTTTCTGAGCGTGTGTGCGCAATTCTTCGATTTGCGTGGCAATCGTTTCTGGATTGCTTGCAATAAGGCTGAGAAGAATACGTGCGGGACCATCTGGTTGACGAGTTCCTTGTTCCCAATTACGTACGGTTGATACTGAGAATCCGAATCTCTGCGCGAAGTCTTCCTGAGTAAGATTAAGTTGTTTTCGGATTTCAGAAACGCCAATTTCCGGGATCGTTACCGACTTGGTCTTCAGTTCTTTCCGGCCTTCTTGGAAAGCAATAATATCGTCCATGCCTTCGATAAGAGTCTTCACAGATTCCATGATGTACTATCTCCTAAAAATGCCTTTTATTATTCAAGCAAAAGCCGCAAAGCATCTTGCTCATCCCCGTTCAAAAAAGAGTCTACCTTTTTTGAAAAAGTGGCAGATTCAACAAAAAGAATATCCATAAGCTCTTTTTTTAATCTCTGCGGGTTTAATTCCCCGCCCCCTTGGGGCGAGAGCTGGCTGAAAGCCGACGAATTGCAAGAGCGCAATGAATATCCCGCTGCTTGCGGCGGGGTGCTTTATTTTCCTGTTTGTTTATGATTGTACTTCAATGAAGTAGTAAGTCAATGGGCATACACTAATTGTGCGCCAATGAAACCTTCAGGTTCTTATTTTCCGCTCCTCCACAGAACCGTATTTTTCAATTATGTTTGCGCTCCTCCGCTTCCTTGATTCTTATAGCCTCTTGCTTGGCCGCCGCATCAGCAGACTTCCTGAACCTGCCGAGGAGATGACGAAGGTCAGGTGAATCTGAACGATGTGTCAAACCCTGTCGGAAAACACCTGTTTCCCGACACCTCATCAGCCGATCATATCACCGGCTCGATGTGCCTCCCCCGGGTTTGCATGCTCTCTTGCAGATATGTCGAAAAACACTTGTTTGGCGACATCCGTCTTGCGCCTACCGCGCTTGCGATTTTACCTGAACAGGTATAAACTGCCGTCATGGCTGACAAAGAAAAACCGCTCGAATGGATCGCGAGCAGCTATAAGGATCTGATGACATTGCCGTCCGACGTGCGTCGGCGTTTCGGTTACGCGCTGTCGCTGGCGCAGATGGGCGACCAGGACGATGCGGCAAAGGTGCTCAAGGGCTTTGGCGGTGCCGGCGTGCTGGAGGTCGTCGAAGACGATGCCGGCGGCACATACCGCGCCGTCTACACGGTCAAGTTCGCGGAAGCGGTGTTCGTCCTGCATTGGTTCCACAAGAAGAGCAAGCGCGGCATCGCCACGCCGAAGGAAGACAGGGACATCGTTCGCGCTCGGCTCAAAGTGGCTGAGGCATTTGCACAGGAGCTACGAAATGCAAAAACGAATCATTGAAGGCGTTGAGGTTCAGCGCAGCTCGGGCAACGTCTTCGCCGACCTCGGACTGCTTGATGCCGAAAGGCTCAAGATCAAGACCGGCCTGGTGATCGAGATCAGAAAGGCGATGCGTGCTCTTGGGCTAACGCAACAAGCGGCGGCCAAGCGAATGGGCATCCCGCAGCCGAAAGTGTCGGGCATGATGCGCGGCGACTTCACCAACCTGTCCGAGCGCAAGCTGATGGATTGCCTGAATCGCCTCGGTTACGACATCGAAATCAAGGTGCGGCCGGCGGCCGAGCCGATTGGGCATCTGACGCTCACAACCGCCTGACCGGAGCCTCCTGATGGCTGCCCGTATAACCAACCACGAATGGGACAAGCTCTCCCCGTAGAATTTCGAGACGCATTCACTGTTGCGTACGGTCGATGCCGTAGCAAACTGCGCGACGATCTCAACCGGCCCGTGGATATTGGGGTCTGGGGAGCAACGTAACGTTTATGGGAAGCTTCCCATAAACGTTCTTAGGAAAGAACAGTGAACCGACTTAAGGCTGCGTAGAGGCCGGAATCCAACGATACAGCGTCGGCACCGACACACCGAGGTTCTTGGCTACGTCCCGCGGCGGCACGCCGTTGGCCAGCAGCTTCTTCGCCGACTCGATGGTCGAAACGCGGGTATAACCGATCAACATGGCTTTTCAGTCTCTCGACTGCAACGGTAGCACGCGTAAGCGCGTGCGGTTCGGATCGACCGTAAGTAGCGCGCCTTCTTCCAACTCCGATGCCATCAGCCGCAAGGCAGCGATGACCTGCTTGCCGATCACGTCCGGGCTGACATCCTCGGCGCGGATTTGCACGACGCTGGGTTTCTCGCCGTGGGTGGCGGCGAGGATTGCGCCGAAATCCAGGTCATGAGTGAGCACCACGTAGTCATGGGAATTGGCGTAAGCCATGATTTCCGAGTCTGGCGCGATGTTCGCGCCAAGCGTTGACCAGTGCGCCGCCTCGATGCCCGCGTCGGCCAGCACACCGATCCAGCGCAGCGACAGATTCATATCGACGAGCAGCTTCATGGCGTGGTCAGCATGACCTCGCGTTCTTCGGCCCGCCACGCGGCGTAGCGAAGCGCCTGCATAATATCCTCGCGTTCCAGGTAGGGATAGTCGGCGAGGATTTCATCGACACTGTGACCGGCCCCGATCTGGCCGACGACCATGCCGACCGTGACGCGCATTCCACGGATGCAGGCCTTGCCGCCCATCACGCCCGGTTGCTGGGTAATGCGATTCAGTGATCCCATACTCTGCTCCTTATCGAAACTCATTGTCATGATAATATAGATTGAGAATATAGCTTCAAGAACTATTTGTGAGAATGAAAGCGCCTTGATTCTGTGTGCTACCTCAATGCGCGACGAGGCTTATCAATGAACAGAAAATGACACAAACCGCTGCGGCCAAACATCTGGGGCTTAGTCAACCAGATGTATCCCGCTTACTCAAAGGACATTTCCGGGATATGTCCGTAGAACGGCTCCTGCGCCTGCTAACCCGGCTTGGTTGTGAGGTGGATATCGTCATTCGGGAACAGGGGAAGTGGTGAGGAAAGCAATAAAAATAATCTTGGAACTGATGAGGTTCTTGCAAAACTCGTTTGGTGAGCGGAATTTATTTCACGTGTAGAGGC
>JAKDLC010000137.1 GCA_030453055.1 Nitrosospira sp. | reverse complement strand
CAACTGCGTCGTAATCATGCTGATTAAAACTTAATCCATGGCACAGGCGAGCGGCGCGCTGAGCATAAAGATTGAGCAGTTCCGCGGCGGTGTCGCGTACTTGCCGCATCGCCTTGCGCTTGGCTTTGTCCCATTGACCGCTGCCGAGTTTATGCAGCGGCGCGGCTTCGGGCGCCGCTCCGCTGTATCGTCCAATAAGGTGTAATTGCGAGACCGGTACGTAAAGCTTGTCTCCGCCATCGTATTCGAGCGACAGGAACTCTGTAGCGCCTTCTCCCGGATCCATGCTTATCAGCCCCAGATAACGGCCGATGCCGTGTTGTTCATGCACCACTGGATCGCCGGCTTTGATTTCAGAGAGATCACGCAGCATCGCATCGCCCACCGCCGTGGCTTTGCGCGAATCACGCTCCCGGCGACCATGCAGGTGCGTTGCGTAAAGTTCGCTTTCGGTAATGAAGGCGATTCCCTCGCCGGAAACGATAAAACCATTGTGCAGCGGCGCGACGCCAAGCATGAAAGGTCTGGCGCCGGCCACAAATTGCGCGTAGTCATCGGAAATATCGGGATACAGCCCGTATTGCTTCAGATGGTCTGCGATCAGCTCTCGTCTGCCGAGACTTTCCGCCAGAAGTAGTGTCCGCCCGCCGGGCGATTTGAATTCAGCGGCAAATCCGGCGATGAAGGCGGAAAGTTTCTCTGCCGGATTATCCGCACGGCGGTCAATCTGGAGCGGTGGCGGCGAGCTGGTCAAATTCCGGAGCACGCGCTTCGAGCTTTCCATCCCTGATGGAATTTCGATGCGCGCATAAGGCTTCAGTGCGCCGAAAAAAGCCTCTGTCGTCACGAACAATTCTCCCGGTTGCAGCAACGGCCGGTCCGTGTCGCCGCGCAGCAACCGATAGCGTGATGGCGTGTCCCGCCAGAAATTCTCTACGGCCGGGTAGATATCATGGTGCAGGCATAGCGGCATCGTTTGCGGCAAGTAGTCGAATAGTGTTGCGGTGTGCTCAAAAAACAACGGCAAATAGTATTCGATGCCTGCGGGTGCAACGCCTTTGCTTATATCTTTGTAAATGCGGCTTCTCGAAGGATCGCCCTCGAATTTTTCACGGAAATTGCCTCGAAAACGAGCGCGGCCTTCTTCGTCAAAAGGAAATTCACGCGCCGGCAATAACCGTACTTCGTTGACGGGGTAGACGCTTCTCTGAGTGTCCACGTCAAAAGTGCGGATGGTTTCAATTTCGTTATCCAGCAAATCGATGCGGTAAGGCAGCGGACTGCCCATTGGAAACAGGTCGACCAGGCCGCCGCGCAGGCTGTATTCTCCCGGTGACAGTACCTGGGTCACGTGGCTGTAACCCGCCAGGGTCATTTGGCTGCGTAGCGCGTGCAGATCGAGCGTTTCTCCACGTTTAAGAAAAAACGTATGCGCAGCGAGATATTCCCTTGGGGGCAAGCGGTATAATGCGGTAGCGACAGGCACGATCAATAGTTCGCATGCCCCGCTCATGAGCTGATAAAGCGTGGCGAGCCGTTCGGAAATCAGGTCGGGGTGCGGTGAGAAGGTGTCATAGGGCAGCGTCTCCCAATCCGGCAGCAAGTGGATTTTCAGCCTGGGGGCAAAAAAAGGAATTTCTTCCAACAGCCTTTGCGCGGCCAGCGCGCTTGCCGCAATGATAGTGACAGGTCTCGCTTGTTGCGCCAGCTCCGCGAGAGCGAGCGCATCGCCGGAGCCGTGAAAATGGGGATAGCGGATCGTTGAGCCGGGCGGAGGTATGGTCAGCTTGAATGGCATCGGCGGATACTGTCGTCGGCGGGGTAGCAAATAATAAATACCGTCGCTCTAACCCGGATGTTTCATGAATTAATTTATGAAACATCCGGGTTAAAGACGGACATTATATGTCAGTTATCAGACCGCGTTCCCGTATCACCTCCTTGATGGGCATCCGCCTGAGACCAATGATCCACGATAAACTGCAAAGTGGAGTTGGCGTTGAACTCATTTACCTGCAATCGATAAACGGCGTCTATCAATTCCGGGAGAGGAACATTGTGAAAAAATAGTATGGCATCATAAATGCAGGCTGGTTTTTTTTTAGAACCGTACTCCGCGATTCCTGTTTCCTGCGTTCTCAGCTTCAGTTTCAGTTTCAGTTTCAGTTTCAGATGCTTTTCTCCGACGACGCGTTGATCCTCCACCCGGAAGCGCGCACTGAACGCCGGCTGGGAAAAGCCCTGCCCCCAGACCTGTTCCGTAAGAAGCCGCGCCAACTCCAGATTCATTTCGGATTCATCCAGAGCGCCGTCGGTTTCGATGATATGCATAAGATCGGCGGGAGTGAGCAGGGTCTGAGCGGCTTGCTCGAAAGCCTCGCGAAATTTCTTGAAATCGCCGGTACGCACGGTCAGTCCCGCCGCTGCCGCATGACCGCCGAATTTGAGCAAAAGGCCCGGGTAGCGCTTGGAGACGAGGTCCAGTGAATCCCGCAAGTGGAATCCCGGAATGGATCTCCCCGAACCTTTTATCTCGCCGTTAGCACCAGGCGCAAATGCAATTACGGGGCGGCGAAATCTATCTTTCATGCGCGAGGCAAGTATGCCGATCACGCCCTGATGCCAACCGGGATCGAATAGACTCAGGCTATGCGCATGCAGAGCTTCGTGAGTGGAGTTTTGCGCCGGGTTCTGTGAAGGGTGCGCGGATAGGGCGGTTTCCAGCATAATCAGCGCGCTGTCCTGCATATCCGTTTCGATTTTTCTACGCTGGCGGTTGAGCGTGTCGAGTTGCACGGCAATTTGTGCGGCGCGAGACTCGTCGTCCGTGATCAGGCATTCAATACCCAACGCCAGATCGGTGCGCCGTCCCGCGGCGTTTAATCGTGGCCCCACTATGAAACCGAGTTCGTAGGCAGATACCTGCCTGAAATTACGCCGCGCAACTTCAAGCAAAGCATTGATACCCGCGCAGCCGCGTCCTTTGCGGATGCGCCGTAGGCCTTGCTGTATCAGAATGCGGTTGTTGTCATCGAGTTTCACCACATCGGCTACGGTGCCCAGTGCGACCAGGTCGAGCAGACTGGCAAGATTGGGTTCCTTTCGAGAAACGGCAAACATCCCCTTAGCACGCAATTCCGCGCGTAGCGCCAGCATCAGGTAAAACATTACGCCTACGCCGGCAAGGTGCTTACTGGGAAACTCACAACCGGGCTGATTGGGATTCACAATGATGGCGGCATCCGGCAGTTCATCGCCAGGCAGGTGATGATCGGTAATGAATACTTGCATGCCGAGGCGGTTGGCTTCGGCCACGCCTTCCACGCTGGCGATGCCGTTGTCTACCGTAATCAGTATATCCGGGGGAGTTGCGTGGGCGGCGGCAAGCCGCACGATTTCGGGCGTGAGACCATAACCGTATTCGAAACGATTGGGAACAAGATAGTCCACCACCGCGCCGAATTTTCTCAGCGCGCGTATGCCAACGGCACAAGCGGTGGCGCCGTCCGAATCATAATCGGCCACGATCAGCAGGCGCTTTCGGGTAAGGATGCCGTCGGCCAGACGCGCCGCCATCAGGGAAACATTCTTCAGGCGCTCAAATGGAATCAGTCGAGACCATTCCGCTTCGAGTTGACCTGGCTCTTCGATACCGCGGGCAGCGTAGATGCGAGCCAGCACAGGATGGAAGCCATATCGGACCAGCGTATCGAAAGCATGCGGTGAATAACCGCGGACAATGACGTTGGACATGCGCTAAACGCTGAAATCTATCATTTTCCAGTATAACGCCTGCGGGGTATGGTAAGCGTCCCTTCCTACCGATAGGCATACGGTAAACTTGCGGAATTCATGGTCACCGCCTATTGGTGAAGCCCGCCGATGGGGTAAGGAATACCTTGGTTAGAAGTGATAATGCGCCCCGATACCAATGTACTCCACCTTTTCTCTATAAAACTGGCCGGTAGGGGAAAAGCCGCTAAAATATTCTCCCAATAACTGGAGTCTTCGGCCGAACGTTCTAAAACGATCGAATTGAAAGCCGGCTCTGGCGGATACATCGGTATTCCAATCGTTTTGTTGCCAATTTTTGATATCGACCGCCAGCATCGGTCTCATTTCCGCAAACTCAATGCGCCACGGACTTCTGAACTCAAAACCATATTGTGTTGACCAAGTCTTGAGTGTCGACGGTTCCTTGTGAAAAATACCGCCTCCGCCGCCGTACACCCGTATTCCATAGGGAAGCTCATAGGAAAGTTTGAGATCGGCCGCTTCGTAGCTGAGATTTACGCGCTCCAATCGGGTCCGCAGCAGAAACTCGTCGCCAAGATGCGAGCTTTGGTGGAAGATACGGCCGAAAGCGGAAAATCGACCTTTGCGAAGGCTTGCGTAAGCTGCTCCAATAAAATCGCTGTTGATGAGATTGAATGAGCGTGTATCGAGATTAAAGTCGCTGAAGACACCGGCCTGAAGGCCTGCTTCCCATTGTACAGTGGACCGTCCCAGATTGCCTCGGTAAAACGGTATGGTCTCGCCGAAGCTGACGGATACGTTGTTATTTCCGGCGATATTGTCTCCGATATAATTGCGATAAGCCGCTGAGAAATGGGACCACCGCGGATCGGCCAGTAACTGTTTAAACAGATGTCCCTCGGGTAGAAAGCCCGTCGCAAGCACTGGCGAACTGGTCGACGGTGTGCCTGTTGCCGGTGTGCCTGTTGCCGGCGCGATTCCGGTAGCGCCGGGCTCATCTGGTACCGGTGCTCGAGCGATAGCGCCCGGTTTATCCGGCGTCGAAGAAGGCGTCGAAAAAGCGGAGACGGCCTGCTGGTTGGCGCTTTCCAGCGGCACTACTGCGGTAACGCCGGGAATTTCTGACAATACCCGCAAAATTCGGGTTCGGTCCTGCGGCGGCAAATCGCCTACTGGCAAAGTAATGACGCCGCTTCGCACAACCATCGAAGAAAGATCGAGCTTGAAATCACCTTTGAGAACCCCGGCGGCATAGCCGGCAATGTAGGAATCGTCTGGAACGCCGGCGTTTACAACGGGCGTATAAAATAAAGTGACTGCGAGGATAGCCGGAAACCGCGCCGCATTCATCATTCTTTTGCCGCATGACCTGAATAACCAGGGTAGCGCGAGCCATTTTTTTCTCGGTATTTTTTGCGGCGCAATCGATTCCTGGTTTATCTTTTTCGCCGCTCTCCCCGGTTGACGCTCGACCAATCCGGCAAGAGATACTAAACCGGCAATTGATAAAATCTCATCCTCAGGGAACAACTGTTCACGGTTATCTGATGTTTTCACGATTTGTGGCTCACTTATTAATCGGTTGGATAAGAGACATTTGTCATTGGTAAAATCATCCAGATGTCGCCGAATATTTTATTGCGGACACGATTCTAACCTAATCTCCAGTCCGATCATCGAGACTGGAATCGTGGAATCGTAAAAAGACATTATGACCTAAAAGCGTCATCCCTTTGGGTATAAAATATACGGGAAATGGCAGCCCGTTCAATTTCGTTTGACGCCAACTTGTCAGGAATTCTGCAATGAAGCAGTGGCTTTTCCTTTCTGTTGCAATCGTCAGTGAGGTCGTGGCGACTTCGGCTTTGAAGGCGAGCAACGGTTTCACGCAGCTATGGCCGTCGCTTGTCGTGGTAGCGGGTTACGCGATTGCTTTCTTCTTCCTGTCGCTGACCTTGCGCACCATACCGGTGGGAGTTGCATACGCTATCTGGTCCGGCGCCGGTATTGTGCTGGTCACGCTTATTGCCTGGTTTGTTTTTGGGCAATCGCTCGATATTCCCGCCATCATTGGACTGACGCTTATTGTTACCGGCGTGATCGTCCTGCAAGTATTTTCCAAATCGGCCGCACACTAACGCGGATGTTTCATAAATTGACGCGCGCCCTTGCTGGTCTTTTGTTTTGTAGGGGGAGGAGACGACCACTGCAAGCAATAGAAACCGAAAAATCACCCAAAAAGCTGCGGCGCATCGAGCGTGGCGTG
>JAKDLC010000136.1 GCA_030453055.1 Nitrosospira sp. | reverse complement strand
CCTCTTCTGCGAGTTCGCCGCAGGGCGGACTCAGGACAATGGATTCGCTGTAGTCTTTTTCAGACTCAGGGAAATATTTTTATGCCGGATTCTTCCAGCAGTTGCGCTGTCTCGAACAGCGGCAGCCCCATTACGCCAGTATAGCTACCCGAAATCTCCGCTATAAAGACCGCCGCCATACCTTGAATCGCATAGCCGCCCGCTTTGTCATGCTTCTCGTCGCTGGCGAGGTAGATACCGATTTCGCGTTCGCTGATGTCGCGGAATCGCACTGTGGAAGTCGAGACGCGTACACGGATTCCGTCTGTCGTAGCCAACGCTACCGCCGTCAACACCTGATGGGACTGGCCGGAAAGCGCGTACAGCATCGCTTGTGCATGGGCGGAGTTCTCCGGCTTGCCAAACATACGCCCATTCAGCACCACTATCGTGTCGGCCGCCAGCACCGGAAGATGTGTCAACTTGCGTTGGATAACCTGCGTCCATCCCGTCTCAGCCTTTGTCCGGGCGATACGGGACGTGAAATCCACCGGCGCTTCATCCGGCAGCGAGGTTTCATCGATATCCACCCTGCGGGGCAAAGCTTGGCGCAGCAATAGCGTTGCGAAATTTACTCTGATCTGTTTCAACAGCTCCCTTCGGCGGGGACTGCGGGAAGCAAGGTAAATGCGATTTTCCGTCGGAGTCATAGTACGTGTGAAATACCCTATTTAAATACCCTAATTAAAATTTGGCGGTCCAATTGTTGCCGCCCGATGGTAAAGACACCCGGTGATAAGGGTGCCCCTTGATAAGCGACACCGCACGATACAGTTGTTCCGCCAGCAGTACCCGCGCCAAACCGTGCGGTAGCGTCAGAGCAGACAACGCCAGAACTTCATCAGCCGAATTCTTGATGTTTGCGTCCAGCCCGTCTGCCCCGCCCACGATGAAAGCGGTGTCACCGCCGTTTCTCATCCAGCCGGTAATTGAATCAGCCAACCTGGCGGTAGTCCATTGCCTGCCCCGCTCATCCAGTGCGACGACACGGCACCTGGGCGGCAGGGCCGCCAGGATACGGGCGCGCTCGGCAGCCAGCAGCTGCTCCACCGTTTTTCCTCCTCCGCGTTTTTCCGGCCTGAGTTCGATCAATTCAATGGCCGCTTCATGCGGCATGCGTCTCGCGTATTCTTCAAAGCCGGCCTCTACCCACTCCGGCATTTTATTGCCAACCGCCAAAACAAGAAACTTCATATTGAGCCCGGATGAGAATTGCTTACTTCTCACGCTCGGAGGATTTGTTTTTATCTGTCGTTTTCGCTGCCGCCCACAGTTCTTCCAGGTTGTAATGCGCGCGCACAGCGGTCTGCATGACATGCACCAGCACGTCGCCCAGGTCTACCAGTACCCACTCGCCGGTTTCTTCGCCTTCCACGCTATAAACCGTACCTCCCGCCCCTTTGACCTTCTCCTGCACGTTATTCGCGATTGCCTTGGTCTGGCGGGTGGAATCCCCGCTGGCGATAATCATGCGATCGAACAAATCGGTCATTTTGGTGACATTCAGCACTTCAATATCGCGCGCCTTGATTTCTTCCAGCGCGGCAACCACCGTTTTTACCAGTTTGGCGAGGGTCATCCTTCTCCTGAATACAAGTGATTCGCTGCGATATAGTCGCGAGCCGCGTCGGGAATCAGATAACGGATGCTACTCCCGGCGGCGATGCGCGCCCGGATGGCGGTTGCGGAAATATCCAGCAATGTCGTCGGTGCGACAAAAATCAATCCATTCGACGCGCGCTTGAGGCTGTCCTCTGCGGACACCCAGCGTGGCGCGCACTCTTCCGCCAGCTCCCATGGCAGGGCGTCGCGGTCGATCGTTGACGCATGCCCCGGGCGCGCCACGATGATGAAATGACACAGACCGAACAAATCACGCCAGCTATGCCACTCGGCGAGTTTCATGAAAGCATCCGCCCCTATGATAAAGCATAGTATGACGTCCGCGCCCAATTCCCGCTTGAGCTCGCGCAACGACTCCACGCTGTAGCTTACGCCGCCACGGCGGATTTCGCGCTCGTCCAGTATGAATCTGGAATTGCCTCGAATCGCCGCACGCACCATCGCCACGCGATGTTGAAGCGATGCGGCGGGAGATTGACGTAAACGCGGGATACCAGTAGGCACAAAGCGCATTTCTCTCATGCTGATCGTCTCGGCGATTTCCTCAGCGACGCGCAGGTGGCCGTAATGAATGGGGTCAAAGGTGCCGCCAAAAATACCGACGAGGGGAAATTCCAATTTTCTCACAACAATACCCGGCGCATGTCGGCCAGCACCTCTCCCAGATGGGAAGTAAAGCGGGCGGCGGTGGCGCCGTCGATCACGCGATGATCATAGGACAAGGATAGGGGCAGCATTAAACGCGGAATAAAGCGGCCATCGCGATAAACCGGTTTCATGCTGGCGCGGGATACGCCCAGAATGGCGACTTCCGGCGCGTTGATGATGGGTGTGAATGCGGTTCCGCCGATACCCCCCAGGCTGGAAATGGTAAAGCTTGCCCCCTGCATTTCGGTGGGTTTGAGCTTCCCGTCGCGAGCCAGCGCCGCGAGATCGGCCATCTCCTTGCCGATGGCGATCACACCTTTCTGATCGACATTGCGGATGACGGGCACCATCAATCCATTTGGCGTATCCGCCGCGAAACCAAGATGGTAATAGTTCTTGACCACCAGATTCATTTCACCGCCTCCATCGAGCAAGGCGCTGTCAACCGACGCATTGTCAAGCGAGGCATTAAATTCGGGAAATTTTTTCAACGCCGCGATCGATGCCCGCATCAAAAAGGCGAGTATCGTGACTTTCACGCCGTCTTTTTTTGTCGCCTCATTGGATTCCTTGCGCAGGGCTTCCAGATCGGTGATATCGGCCTCGTCGAATTGCGTAACATGCGGAATCATCACCCAATTACGGTGCAGATTCGCTCCCGACATCTTTTTGATACGTGACAGCGGTTTCAACTCCACCGGACCGAATTTCGCGAAATTCACCTGCGGCCAGGGCAGCAGATTGAGTTCCGCGCCATTGCCGCGGTTCGACTTTGATAATGCAGCCTTCACGTAGGCCTGTATGTCTTCCCTGAGTATGCGCTGTTTCGGGCCGCTGCCACTCACCAAGCCGAGATTCACCCCCAGCTCGCGTGCAAATCGCCGCACTGAGGGACTGGCGTGGGCCTTCGCGAAGGCTGCTTCGTTTATCGGCGGGAGATCAACCCCGGATTCGCGGGCCGGCCGTTGAGCCGGGATTGGCGCCGGCGCCGATCGAGGGGCCGCCGCTACGGAATCGGCAACCGCATCAGAATGCTGCGCGGATGCGGACGGAGGTGAGGGCTGAGGGGTCGACTGCGGAGCTGAGACCGTAACCGGGTGGGAAGCCGCCGCCTCGTCAGCTTCCTGGACTTGCATCACCAATACGAGCGCACCTTCGGCAACCTTGTCGCCCACCCGTACCGATACCTCGCCGACGACGCCTGCAAAGGGGGAAGGCACCTCTATCGTCGCCTTGTCCGATTCCAGCACGATCAATGAATCTTCCACCTCGATCGAGTCGCCGGTTTTCACCAGCACTTCTATCACGGGGACGTCCTTGAAGTCGCCGATGTCGGGAATCAATACCTGTTTAGTCTCTGCCACGCGTCTTTCCTTTACTCGTGCGCGCCTTCATACCGTCACCGGATTCGGCTTGTCGGGGTCGATGCCGAATTTGCGTATTGCTTGCGCTACCTTTTCCCCCGGTACCTTGCCTTCCTCGGCGAGCGCCTTGAGCGCGGCGATGGCGACGTAATGGCGATCCACTTCGAAGAACTGGCGCAGTTTTTCGCGCGTATCCGAACGCCCGAAACCGTCTGTCCCCAGCACCTTGTAGCGCCCCGGCACAAATTCGCGTATCTGATCGGCGAAAATCTTCATATAGTCGGTGGCCGCCACCACCGGTCCTTCGCGATCCTTGAGACACGTACCCACGTAGGACGATTTGGCCGGTTCAGCCGGGTGCAGCAGGTTCCAGCGTGCTGTGTCCAGCGCCTCGCGTCGCAATTCGGTGAAGCTGGTGACGCTCCAGATGTCGGCCGCAACGCCATATTCTTTTTCCAGTATTTCCGCCGCCGCAATCACTTCGCGAAGTATAGTGCCCGACCCGAGCAGCTGCACCCGCAGTCCCGAATTTTTCCCTTCTGTCCGGTTACCTTCGCGGAACAGATACATGCCTTTTAATATGCCTTGTTCCGCATTCACCGGCATTTCCGGATGCGGGTAATTTTCGTTCATTACGGTAATGTAGTAATAGACGTCCTCCTGCGCTTCACACATGCGGCGCAGGCCATCCTGAATGATAACCGCAAGCTCGTAGGCAAACGTGGGATCGTAGGACACGCAGTTGGGAATGGTGGACGCGGCCAAGTGGCTATGGCCGTCCTCATGCTGCAACCCCTCACCGTTCAGCGTGGTACGCCCGGCGGTGCCGCCGAGTAAAAATCCGCGGCAACGCATGTCTCCCGACGCCCAGGCAAGATCACCGACGCGCTGAAAGCCGAACATCGAATAGAAGATGTAAAACGGGATCATCTGCACGCCATGGGTACTGTAAGCGGTTGCCGCCGCCATCCATGACGACATGGCGCCTGCTTCGTTGATACCCTCTTGCAGAATCTGACCGTTCTTGTCTTCCTTGTAATACATCAATTGTTCGGCATCCTGCGGCGTATAGAGCTGTCCCGTCGACGACCAGATGCCCAACTGCCGGAACATGCCTTCCATGCCGAAAGTACGCGACTCGTCCGCAACGATCGGCACGACGTGCTTGCCGATAGTCTTGTCCTTTACCAGGATATTGAGTATGCGTACAAACGCCATGGTGGTGGAGGATTCCCGCCCTTCGCCGCCCGCCTTGAGCAGCGTATCGAAGGCGGATAGCGGCGGTATTCGCAGCGCTGCGGCTCCTTCGGCCGCTTGAGCCTTGCGGCGGCGGTGATGAACGAAACCTCCCAACGCCTGCTGCCGCTGCCGCATGTAAGCGAATTCGGGCGAGTCCTTATCGAATGTCAGATACGGAATTTCGTCTATCTTGTCATCCGCAATCGGCAGGGCGAAGCGGTCGCGGAATGCTTTCAGCGAAGTGGTGCCCATCTTTTTCTGCTGATGGGTGATATTCTGCGCCTCACCCGCTTCGCCCATCCCATAGCCTTTGATGGTCTTGGCAAGGATCACGGTGGGTTGTCCGGTATGCCTTGCCGCAGCGGCGTAAGCAGCATAGACCTTATGCGGATCGTGGCCGCCGCGATTCAAACGCCAGATGTCATCATCGGACATATTGGCGACCATTTCCAGCAGCTCCGGATATTTGCCGAAGAAGTGCTCGCGCACGTAGGCGCCGTCTCTGGCCTTGAAAGTCTGATATTCGCCGTCCACACACTCCATCATGCGTTGGCGCAGCAGACCTTTGGTATCGCTGGCAAGCAAAGGATCCCAGTAGGAGCCCCAGATTACCTTGATAACGTTCCAGCCGGACCCGCGAAAAGCGGCCTCCAGTTCCTGGATGATCTTGCCATTGCCGCGCACCGGCCCGTCGAGACGCTGAAGATTGCAGTTGATGACAAAAATCAGGTTGTCCAGATTCTCACGCGAGGCCAGCGAAATTGCGCCCAGGGATTCCGGTTCGTCCATTTCCCCATCGCCCATGAACGCCCACACTTTGCGTCCCTGAGTCTTGACCATCCCTCGGCTGTCCAGATATTTCATGAAACGCGCCTGATAGATCGCCATCAACGGTCCCAGCCCCATGGATACCGTCGGAAACTGCCAGAAATCGGGCATCAGCCAAGGATGCGGATAGGAGGACAGGCCCTTCCCGTCGACCTCCCGCCGAAAATTATCGAGTTGTTCCTGCGTCAGTTCCCCCAGCAGGAAAGCATAGGCGTAAAGACCGGGCGAGGAGTGCCCTTGTGCGAATATCAGATCCCCGCCGTAGGTATCGTCGGCGGCATGCCAGAAATGATTATAGCCAACGTCGTAGAGCGTC
>JAKDLC010000135.1 GCA_030453055.1 Nitrosospira sp. | reverse complement strand
GCCGCCGTCCAGAAACCCGCTCAGGCGCACCGATCTGTCATTGCGCATGCCGGGCATGGGGAACAGTATTTCGACGCTGCCCACTGAACGTATATTGCCTCCCAGCGATCGATTATTGTCATCACGAGGACCTAACGAGCTGATTCTGTAGCCACGAACCGAGGTATTGCCGCCGGCAAAGAAGTTCTTGAAGAACGGCAGTTCCTTTCCATTATAACCATCGGCGTAGCCCAAATCTCCGTGCAGCAGGAGAGTGAAGGTCTTCGTGAGAGGATAATACCATTTGAGGTTGTAATCCAATTTGTAATAAGTGAGATCGACGCCCGGCAGACCCGCTTCCGCAAAAATTCGCTGAGTGGTGCCCGTGGTCGCCCAGATGGCGCTGTCACGGCCATCGCGCCGCCAGTTGACAGTCAACGGAAGGTTGTTGGTGCTGTCTCCGAATTTTTCCACAAAATCGATATTTCGTTGCGGACTGTTGGGGCCCAGGTCGATCTTCGTATTCTCGGCGCCGAGCCCGACCATGACGCTATCCCTTTCGTTAAGCGGTATGCCAAGGCGGAAAGCGAAGCCGGTGGTGTCGGTATTAAAGTTCATTACCGACCTCAGCGACCTTGTGTTAAGGACGCGCTTGTAAATATCGAACCCGCCCGTTACGCCGTGACGCGTAAAATAAGGATCGGTATAGGACAAGGAATAGGTCTGGTTGACGCGGCCGGTATTGACCATAAGGTTGACGAATTTACCCGTGCCGAATATGTTGTCCTGAGCAACTGAAGCGCTTAGTATTATACCTTGCATGTTGGAATAACCCGCGCCAAACATCACAGCGCCGGTGGCCTTCTCCTTGACATGGACGTTCAGGTCGACCTGATCGGTGGTTTTGGGAACGGCCGGTGTTTCCACATCGACGGCAAGAAAATAATTGAGCCTGTCTATCCGCGTCTTGGAGAGGTTGATTTTGGAAGTCGAGTACCAGCCTCCTTCGAATTGACGCATTTCCCGGCGAATCACCTCATCCCGGGTGCGGCTGTTGCCTGTTATGTTGATGCGTCTTACGTAAACCCGACGCCCCGGATCGATAAAGAATGTAAATCCCACCTGATGCTTTTCCTTGTCAAGTTGCGGTGCTGCATTGATATTGGCGAACGCGTAGCCATCATCGCCAAGCCGGTCGGTAAGGAGTTTGACGGATTCGGTCAGGCGCTCCCGTGAAAACACGTCGCCAGGCTCAAGTTTTATGAGCTTGCGCAACTCTTCTTCGGGCAACAGCAGTTCGCCCGCAAGCTTGATGTCGGAAACCTTGTATTGGGGGCCTTCGACGATATTTACCGTGATGTAAATATCCTGCATGTCGGGAGTAATCGATACCTGAGTGGATTCGATGCTGAATTCCAGATAGCCGCGATTGAGATAATACGAGCGCAGAGACTCCAGATCGGCGGACAGCTTCTGTTTCGAATATTGATCATCCTTGGTGAACCAGGTCAACAAGCCGGGAGTTCTGAGCACGAACGCACTCAGCAAATCCTTTTCCTCGAGATCATTATTGCCGACGATATTGATCTTGCGAATCTTGGCGGTTTTCCCTTCGTCCACCAGGAAGTTGATTCCCACGCGATTGCGGTCGAGCGGCGTGGTGGTGGTGGTGATTTTTACCGCGTATTTGCCGCGGCTGAGGTACTGCTGCTTCAATTCGTGTTCGGCTTTCTCCAGCATGGAACGATCGAAGATGCGTGATTCCGCCAGACCCGCCTGCTTCAAACCCTCTTTCAGTTTATCCTTCTCGAATTCCTTGGCGCCGACAATAGTGATCTGTGCGATAGCCGGGCGTTCTTCCACCACTACCAGCAGAACACCGTTATCCGACTCCAGTCGCACGTCCTTGAAAAAGCCGGTGGCATAGAGCGCCTTGATGGCGGCCGCCGCCTTGTCGTCGTCAAGCCTATCGCCCACCTTCACCGGCAGATAATTGAACACCGTGCCCGCTTCGGTGCGTTGTATGCCCTCCACTCGTATGTCCTGTACTACGAACGGCTCGCGCGCCCATGAAACCGAGGCGCATAAGACAGCAACAAGCGCCACGAGATATTTGACTCTCATACTCAACCCGGATGTTTCATAAATTCGCGTGATGATCGCGCAGGATTTTGTTTTGTAGGGGAATTTTGTGAAAGAGCGGCGTAGTTATTCATACGCCCGACTGAACAAAATTTCCATACAAAACAAAAGACCAGCGAGGGCGCGCGTCAATTTATGAAACATCCGGGTTACCTGCATGCTTAACTGGAGATAAGCCGGCTGACATCGTTATATATGGCGAAGGCCATCAGGGTGAATAACAGCACCATCCCGATCTGCTGACCAATCTCCGCGGCTCTGGCGGAAAGCGGACTGCCCTTGACGATTTCGACCACATAGTACAGTAAATGCCCGCCATCCAGTATGGGAATAGGCAACAAATTCAATACTCCCAGGCTGATGCTGATGAGCGCAAGAAATCCGAGATAAGAGGCAAGCCCCATTTGCGCTGACTTACCCGCATAGTCGGCGATGGTGATAGGCCCGCTCACATTCTTCCATGACACTTCTCCCGCCACCATTTTCCACAGCATTTGCAGCGTAAATACCGACGTTTCCCAGGTTTTATTCATTGCCTTGATCAGGGCTGCGCCAGGCGAATAGCGGACTTTTACGAGAAGTTTTTCCAGTTCGTCATGATCGACTTGTGGCCCGATACCTACCTTGCCGATCTTTTTTCCATTTTCGGTGACGGTGTCGGGAATAACCTCTATGTCGACAATAGTGTTATTACGCTGAATTTCCAGCGTTAGCGGCGTTCCCGGACTGGTTCGTATCTTTTCGACCAGTTCTTCCCACTGTATGATTTCGTCACCGTTTATCGCCAAGATCTCATCCCCTGCCAGCAAGCCGGAACGGTCGCCTGCGCTATTCGAAGCGACTTGACCGATAATGGATTTCATCGGCGGCAAGTAATTGCGCAGGCCGACGTTTTTCAGGAAATCCCCATCCAGCTCATCGGCGTCAATACGGCTTAAATCCAACTCGCGTCGGGTTATTCCGCCGCCCGGTCCAAGGACTTCCACGCTAATGGAGGGTGATCTGTCCACTGCATGCGACAACAGCAGCCAGCGAGCATCCTGCCAGGTAGCGACGGGTTCAGTTCCGATTTTTGTTATGGTTTCTCCTGGCTCGAAAGCGGCGAACGCAGCAGGTGTCGCGGGCGTCACGGGCCCCAGAATCGGCTTCATACCGCTGACGCCCAGTATGAATAGCAGCCAGTACAGCAGGATCGCCAGCAAAAAATTGGCGATCGGGCCTGCCGCGACAATTGCGAACCGGCGTGCAACCGGCTGGCGGTTGAATGATCGCGCCACATCCACAGGTGCGACTTCATCTTCGCGCTCGTCCAGCATCTTGACGTAACCGCCAAGTGGAAAGGCAGCCACCACCCATTCGGTTTGGTCTTTTCCCCAGCGCTTCGTCAACAAAGGCTGACCAAAACCGATTGAAAAACGCAGCACCTTTACTCCACACCCGCGCGCCACCAGATAATGGCCGAACTCGTGAAATACGATCAGCACTCCCAAAGCGACAACAAAAGCGATTATTGTAAAAAAGAATGTCATACCAGTGAAGAGTGGCGGCGACCGCGGCGCAAAAGAAGGTGCGGCCAATTGACGATATGCTTTATCCCGGCAGCCTGCCAGATCCGGCGGCGGTCAACTGCCGGATTCAGGTTCATATGCAACGGTAGGTAACGCCTATGGCCGGCCTTATTTTGAAGACCAATATCCGGCATCCCGGCAGCCTGCTATGCCAGACACGCCAGCCATTCATGGGCGGCTTCACGCGCTTCGCCGTCTGCTGCGAGCACATCATCGAGCGTCGCAATATCCTTGCGGCAAACGGTCTGCATGACCTCTTCGATCATGGCTGGAATCGCGGTAAATGGCATGCGGCACTTGAGAAAAGATTCCACCGCCACTTCATTTGCCGCATTGAGTATTGCCGGCGCACTGCCGCCCGCGGCCAGCGCCTGATAGGCAAGCCTCAGGCAGGGGAAGCGCCTGAAATCAGGCGCTTCGAAATCCAGCCGGGCCACCTTGAACATATCCAGAGGCGTCACATCGGTTTCGATTCGCTCCGGAAAGCCCAAGGCATGTGCAATCGGGGTGCGCATGTCGGGATTACCAAGTTGCGCCAGCACTGAACCGTCCACATATTCAACCATGGAATGAATGATGCTTTGCGGATGAACTATCACCTGGATCTGCTCGGGAGCGGCATCAAACAACCAATGCGCCTCGATGACTTCCAGACCCTTGTTCATCATGGTGGCGGAGTCAACCGAAATCTTCCGTCCCATGACCCAATTGGGATGCGCGCAAGCTTGCCCCGGCGTTACTTCCTGCAGTGAGTTCAGCGATAATTGCCGGAACGGTCCGCCTGATGCGGTCAGCAGAATGCGACGCACCCCAACCGCCCCCAAATCCCCGGAGAAGCTCTGCGGCAGCGATTGGAAGATAGCATTGTGTTCGCTGTCTATCGGCAGCAGAGTGGAACGATTATGCTTGACCACATCCATGAAAATCCGTCCCGCCATGACCATGGTTTCCTTGTTGGCAAGGAGCACGTGCTTGCCCGCCCCGGCGGCGGCAAATGTGGGGCGTATCCCGGCAGCCCCGACGATCGCCGCCATTACTGTATCCACCTCGGGAAGCGACGCCACTTTTTCCAGCGATTCGACGCCGGATAGAACCTCGGTGGAGAGACCGGCTGTGCGAATTTCCGCCTGCAGCCACTCAGCGCCGGCCACATCCAGCATCACCGCATAACGCGGTTGGAAGCGGCGGCATTGTTCCAGTAGTCTTCCGCCATTGCTATTGGCGGTGAGGGCGACTACATGAAACCGGTCGGGGTGGCGTGCGACGACATCCAGCGTATTCACGCCGATAGTGCCGGTAGAGCCGAGAATGGTGAGATGACGGACGGCGATGTGATGTCGGACAGCGGTCATGATTGGGTCTGCAAGAATAGAAGCGCCAGGACAGCGATAGGCAGGGTTGAAGTGAGCGCATCGATGCGATCAAGTATACCACCGTGGCCAGGCAAAATACTCCCGCTATCCTTGACGCCGGCATGGCGCTTCATAAGGGATTCGAATAAATCACCTATGATGCCCATGATGGCGAGCACCAGCAGCAGCGGCGCCAGTAACATGACAGGGGCCTCTTTTCCAACGAAAAAACTCCATGTCAGCGCATAAACAGAAACCGCTGCCAGCGCTCCCGCCACGCCCTCCCAGGTCTTGCCGGGGCTGATATTCGGTGCAAGCTTATGTTTTCCCAGCGCGCGTCCGGTGAAATACGCCGCGGTATCCGAAATCCAGATGGTTGTCATGAAACCCAGCAGGAGCAGCGGATCGATGGCGCGCAACTGGTACAGGGCAAGACACGTTGGCAATAGCAGTAGCCAGCCTGTCAAAGCCAGCAAGATCGCGTTCTTGAGCGGACGATTCGTTTTCAGGAACCAGGGCGCGCCCAGCGACCAGAACGCCAATGAAACGACGTAAAACCACAGAAACGACGTGGTGTACGGATCAGTCAAAACTTGCCCGCTCAATGCGAACAGCAGCTCGCCGCCCAATATTACGGTAAGTATCAGATAAACGATGGAATAGGGTGTAGGAAATTTCGCGAGCTGGCTCCATTCCCATGAGCCGGCCACTGTCAGCGAAAGCAGCAATACCATCCAGAAAATCGATGACAGGTAAAATAACGCCGCCAAAAAAAAGAATAACATGATGGCGGCGGTAAGAATCCGTGTCCTGAGCATGACAGAGGGTCTGAACGAAAAACATGGAGCGACTGAATTATAGAAGTCACGCCGTTCTTTTGGCGGCGACTTTTCTTCCCTCATTGGCGGGCAGGGCTATTTGAAGTTGTTCGCTGGTGCGTCCAAAACGGCGTTCGCGTTTCTTGTAGGACTGAATGGCGAGATCAAGTGCGCGTGCATCAAAATCCGGCCAGAGGGTGTCGGTAAA
>JAKDLC010000134.1 GCA_030453055.1 Nitrosospira sp. | reverse complement strand
GCTGCAAAGACTATCCCCGAAGATGCGGCAAGTCAAGCAGTTTGTCGGGCGGTGGGCGGGATAATCTTACCGCCCGTTATCTCACTTTGTAAGCATACACACTACATGCACTTGCCGACTTCGATTCCTGTCGAATCTGCTTTTACCTTTTTACCTTTTGCCCCACCTGCTTTGGATGGTAGCATAATTATAATACAAACCCACCTTGTTAGAAAGGTTATTTGTTGCTGACAGGTTATTTTTCGCGCTCAAGTATCTGACAACTTTATTCTGGATATGGATAACGATTTTAATAGGCAAACGATCGTTGACACCAGTTGCAGTCCGCCCACACCAGTCTATCGTGGCCGCTTTGCTCCATCTCCAACCGGACCGCTGCATTTCGGCTCCCTCGTCGCCGCCGTAGGTAGTTACCTGGAAGCAAAATCTTGCAATGGTAAATGGCTGGTCAGGATCGAGAACCTGGACCGGTCGCGTGAAGCCCCCGATGCGTCGAAAGAAATCCTGAGTGCGCTTGAAGCGCTAGGGATGGAATGGGATGATGAAGTACTCTATCAAAGCCGACGAAACAACGCCTACCGGTCCGCGCTCGCGCTGCTCGAAAAACGCAACTTGATTTATCGCTGCAACTGCAGTCGTAAAGAAATCG
The DNA here is from genome assembly GCA_030453055.1 of Nitrosospira sp. Taxonomy (GTDB): domain Bacteria; phylum Pseudomonadota; class Gammaproteobacteria; order Burkholderiales; family Nitrosomonadaceae; genus Nitrosospira. The sequence continues at coordinate 5,484 of JAKDLC010000134.1, read as the reverse complement.
CTGATTCCAGTATCATAGGAATAGACGGCCCCGTTTATTCTGGCGTTTGCCGCGGAGGTTCCCCCAATGGAGAATACCCTGGAGCGTGGCGAGTGCGAACTGATGATCATCTGATTGAATTCAAGGACGCGTTGCGAGGCATGATTCGACAACGATTGGAAAGCGATATTGGTGATTTTATACTTCGCCGGGCCGACGGCGTCTTCGCTTATCAGTTGGCAGTGGTGGTGGACGACGCCGAGCAAGCCATCACCCATGTAGTGCGTGGCGAGGACTTGCTGAATTCCACCCCTCGCCAGATTTATCTGCAACAACTGCTTGGTTACCCAACTCCCGCTTACCTGCATTTGCCGGTGGCGGTTAACGCTCAGGGTGAAAAGCTCAGTAAGCAGACCCACGCGGCGCCTATTGACACCTCTGATCCAGTATCGCAACTGATGCTCGCAATACGTTTCCTTGGTCAGGCGCCACCAAAGGAATTAACCGGAAGCAACGTCACATCGTTTTGGAAATGGGCAACAAAAAATTGGAAGGCGGAGATGATTCGCTGAACCACTGGAGCAAAACTGACCCAGTATCTGCAAGGAGGAATCGTGTCTTTTCTGCCATTTTATGTCCCCAGGCATAAGCAACTCAAGATTGTGATCGCAGGCGGTGGTTACGCTGGAATCGCGGCATTGGTTACCTTCCTGCGCCATATGCCAAACGCCGACATTACCATCGTCGACCCCCGATCCCATCATCTCAAGATCACCCATCTACATGAAACTTTCAGATACCCGCTAGAGGATTTTCTGGTACCGTTTTCCGTTCTGGAAGATCGCTTTGGTTGTCACCACGTATGCGCTCCACTGATCCCGGAAGAATGTAACCTCCGGCAATGGCAGAACGATAAATTTCTTACGGTCAACAACGAGATGCTCGAATTCGATTATCTCCTGATCACTTCCGGTTCTGCTGTCGCGCAGATGGATAAAGCGGACAATATTGTCGATCTGCATGATTTCATGGCTGCCCCCGGGTCCAGCTTGTTAGATGGCTTGCTGGATACGAGTGTAAAGGGCGAGCGATCCATTTCAGTGGTAGGCGGGGGGGCCACCGGCATTCAATTTCTTTTTGAAATTGCTTATTTCCTTCGGCGACAGAAGATTGAAAGTAAACTGCGTTTGATCCATGACGCGGATCGCGTACTCAATCAGTTTACGACAGGTTTTTCCACCTATACTCAGGCACGCATGGCTGATCTGGATATTGATTTCTACCCTGATACTCATTATTACGGGCAACGGGCGGATACGATTTTGCTGGAAGAAAATGAAACGGGCCGAAAATTCAATCTGCCTTCCGCGATGTCGTTTTTGTTCCTCGGCAAAAAACCCGAAACTTTTCTCTTCGCTAATGCCTTTGGACAAGTCATGATTGAACAGAATCCACTGCAGAATATTTTTACCGCAGGCGATTGTTCCAGCTATCATTCGTTCGGTTCCAACACCATGACGGCACAATCCGCGGTACGCAAAGGAAAGCTGGCGGCGCGAAACATTTTGCGCCATTCGGGCTCTCTTAAATTGCTTGAACCTTACTTACACCGCGATTTGGGTTACGTTGTCAGCCTTGGGCCGACGGAGGCGGTAGGTTGGCTGGCGCTGGAAGGCAACGTGGTGGGCGGCGTCCCGGCGCTACTGATCAAGGAAGTGGTGGAGGCTCAGTATGATTTACTGTTGGCAGGAATCGATACCTACCTGATCTGAACCTAAATCCGGTAGTTGACCGCTCATTGAATAAACATATTTCAGCGACTTGCCAGGATGGACGATACGACCATCCCCTGTTGAAGCCATTTTTCAAGTATATACTCGTAGAATTCCTGATTTCGCTTAACATTGCAACCGGCAAACAAAGCTTTTCCCAAATCAGTCAAGAGAACATGCCCCAAGTCCAGTTGATTGTTTGCTTCCAGGGGAAATTGTATTTTCGTCGGCTTGCCATGATAAAACAAGCGAGTATGTCTACCAAATCTTTTTTTCACATACCCCGATGACTCCAAGGATATCACACCGATGGCCTCCAGACGTTTCAACGCGGGCAAATCGATTCCCTGCTTTGTATAGATTTCATTTTCCACTTCGTAAATCAAAGGCAGCGGCTCGCCCTGAATCCACACGAACTGACAAAGCGACACAAAGCATGCGCTGTCCTCCTTGTCAGGGATATACGAATCGGGCGCTTTATCCGGTAACATCCTGCAACGAGATCGATCAGTGATTATCTGGCCCGGTAGTCGGCCTATATAAAATAGAGTCGCTACTCAAAATTTAAGGCCACGACGAGTAAGTTCCTGATTGAGTTTTTCAAGAAAACTTATATTTTTCTGACGTTGCTTGTCGCCCTTGTACCAGGAAAAACAAGCAAGAAGCCCGAGTACGACCAACAGAAAGTTCAACGCGGTCGGGCCACCAAAAAACATGTCGGTGAGTCCGGTAAGAAACGCAAAAGCGCCCATAAATCCTGTCCAGTTCAAGAATTTATTTTCCCACGTTGGCTCCTGGCGCTTGAGACACCATGTGTGAAGCTTCTCACGTACCGAAATAAGTTCCGCGTCAGTCCAATTCATTAAATCCATTAGAATGGCTCCGCCTGAAACAAGACATGTTTAACCGTACTCAAATCATGTCGCCGAATTTTGAGATTATCCTAAATCCGGTAGTTGGACGGGGTGAAGTGTGCGGTTTTTGGGGTGCAGGGCAAGGCGCAACGACGCGGAATGGTCGTTCCATTCCAAGGAGTTGCAACGCAGCCATGTGCCGCAAAAACTGTGCAATTCACCCCGTAGCGGCCTCACCCGGAAGGTGAGCGTCAAACAATACGAAATATTGCTATTAATCATAACTCTGATCTATTAGATGAGCGGTCAACTACCGGATTTAGGATTATAGGCTTATTATGCACAAAAGCCGGGGGTCTCCCGGCTTTTTAGTTCCGTGAATCACGGACAATTCATGGTTCGACTTTCGCGACGGCCGGCACAGCCGCCGTCTCTGGACGATCCAATAATTCGATCAGCGCCATGGGCGCATTGTCACCATTGCGAAAGCCAAATTTAAGAATACGCAGATAGCCGCCGTTACGCGCCTGATAACGAGGACCCAGCTCAGTAAATAATTTACCAACCATGTCACGATCACGCAAGCGATTAAACGCCAGACGCCGGTTAGCCAGCGACGGCTTTTTGCCAAGGGTTATCATTGGCTCAATTACGCGACGCAATTCCTTGGCCTTAGGCAGTGTCGTCTTGATAACTTCATGCCGCAACAACGAATTGGTCATATTACGCAGCATTGCCAGACGATGACTGCTCGTCCGATTCAGCTTCCTGAGTCCGTTATGGTGTCGCATGGCTTGCTTCCTTTCTGTTTTTCTCAAGATTGGCAGGCGGCCAGCTTTCCAGCTTCATTCCCAGCGTTAGCCCGCGTGAAGCCAATACTTCCTTGATTTCATTGAGTGATTTTCTACCCAGATTAGGAGTCTTCAGCAGTTCGGTTTCCGTGCGTTGAATCAGGTCGCCGATATAATAGATGTTCTCGGCCTTGAGGCAATTAGCGGAGCGCACGGTAAGCTCAAGATCATCCACTGGACGCAGTAACACCGGATCGATCTGCGGCAATTTGGGCTGTTCCACTGGCAACGGCGTGCCCTTGAGATCTGCAAATACCGAAAGCTGCCTAACCAGTACTTTTGCGGCATAACGAATCGCTTCTTCGGGATCGACGACCCCGTTGGTTTCAATGTCCATGACCAGCTTGTCAAGGTCGGTACGCTGTTCGACACGTGCGCTCTCCACCGCGTAGCTTACACGCCGCACCGGGCTGAAAGAAGCGTCCAGCAAAATGCGGCCAATAGTACGACTCTCACTTGCCAGTTGCCGCACGGTTCCCGGTACGTAACCGCGCCCCGATTCCACCTTGATTTGCATGTCCAACTTTCCACCTGCGGTAAGATGCGCAACAACATGGTCCGGATTAATAATTTCCACGTCATGTCCCGCCTCGATATCGCCCGCGGTAACCGTACCTTCACCCTTCTTTTTGAGAATCAGAACAGCCTCGGTGCGATTGTGTAATTTGAGTACAATACCCTTGAGATTGAGCAGGATATCAACGACATCCTCCTGCACACCGTCAAGAGCGGAATATTCATGCACCACTCCGCTGATCTGGACTTCAGTCGGCGCAAACCCGGGCATTGAAGATAACAGGATACGGCGTAACGCGTTCCCTAAGGTGTGTCCATAGCCACGTTCAAACGGTTCCATGGTAACTTTGGCGTGCAGCGGTGAAATATTCTGCACATCAATAATGCGGGGGGTAAGAAAAGAGTCGCTTTGCATAGCCTGATCCTTTTGCGGAAAGCCTGGCGGTTGGTTACTTGGAATACAATTCAATGACTAACGATTCGTTGATGCTCGAGGGTAATTCGGACCGCTCGGGTTTGATCTTGAACGTTCCTTTCATGGCCTTTACATCCATCTCTATCCACTCCGGAAAATTGCGCTGCTCGGCAGCTTCCACCGCCGCTTTAATGCGCAGATGGCTTCTGGCTTTCTCAGCCACTTCGACCACGTCACCCGGCTTCACCTGGTAGGACGGAATATTGACCCTCCGGCCATTTACCAGTATCCCGTTGTGGCGCACGATCTGGCGTGCCTCTGAACGCGATGCGCCAAAACCCATACGGTATGAAACCGTATCCAGGCGGCATTCCAGCAACTGCAGCAAATTCTCGCCGGTGATACCCCGCTGCCGGTCAGCCAGCTCGTAGTTATTACGGAACTGGCGCTCCAGGATTCCATATATACGGCGCAACTTCTGCTTCTCGCGTAATTGCACCCCATAATCGGATAGCCGTCCGCCTTTTTGCCCGTGTTGACCGGGCGCATAGTTTCTTCGTTCAATAGCGCATTTGTCAGTAAAACACTTCTCCCCTTTCAGGAATAACTTCTCCCCTTCACGGCGACATTGGCGACATTTTGGATCAAGATTTCTGGCCACACTCGACTCCTTAAATACGGCGTTTCTTCGGGGGACGACAACCATTATGCGGAACTGGCGTCACATCCGAAATACTGGTGATTTTAAACCCGCTCGCGTTCAATGCGCGCACCGCGGATTCGCGCCCCGGCCCAGGGCCTTTGATACGCACTTCCAGATTCTTTACTCCGCATTCCTGCGCGACTTTACTTGCCTGCTCGGCCGCCACCTGAGCAGCAAAGGGTGTACTTTTGCGCGATCCCTTAAAACCTGCGCCACCAGAGGTCGCCCAGGACAAGGCGTTGCCTTGCCGGTCAGTGATCGTCACAATCGTATTATTAAACGAAGCATGAACATGAGCGATACCCTCCGCTATGTTCTTCTTGACCTTCTTGCGTACCCTCGTGGCTGCTTTTACCATGTGTGATTATTCCTCTTTGCGCTACGGTTCAATGCT
>JAKDLC010000133.1 GCA_030453055.1 Nitrosospira sp. | reverse complement strand
TTTCACAAAATCCCCCTACAAAACAAAAGCCTGCGCAATCATCACGCGAATTTATGAAACATCCGGGTGAAAAATGGTCAAACACGATTGTAACAAACTGCAGGCGCGGCGGTCTGTAGAACTGAAGGAAAGCGACGGTTGGCGTGGCTGAGCGCACGATTCCCTGGTTCTTTTCGGGGTGAGTAATTTGTCCGCAGTTCGCGAGCGCTTAACGGTTTTTCGCTATATCCTTCAAGTCGCCAGACTGCGGACTCCGATATTTGTTAGTATATTTGGCGGTATTTAAAGTTGAGTATGGGGTTATTTGTGCCGCAGGCGCGGATAAAGGAGTTGCAAAGTGGCTATCACCGAACAGCAAGTGCAGTCTGCTCTCAAGGAAATTACCGATCTCAGCACGGGCAAGGACTATGTGGCCAGCAATGAAGCGCGTAACATCAAAATAGATGGTGCTAACGTGTCGCTCGATATCGTGCTGGGTTATCCGGCAAAAAGCGTGATCGAAGGCATCCGCAAACAAGTGGTCGACAAACTCAAAACCATTCCGGGTATTGGCGGCGTGACCGCCGATATCACGAGCAAGATTGTTTCTCACAGCGTGCAACGCGGAATAAAGCTCATTCCCGGGGTGAAGAATATCGTCGCGGTGGCTTCCGGCAAGGGTGGGGTAGGCAAATCCGCCACGGCGGTAAATCTGGCGTTGGCACTGGCTGCGGAAGGCGCTTCTGTCGGCATTCTGGACGCCGATATTTATGGCCCTTCACAACCCCAGATGCTGGGGCTCACCGGCCGCCCCGAATCTCCCGATGGCAAGAGCATCGAACCGATGAAGGCGCATGGTATCCAGGCCATGTCCATCGGTTTCCTGATCGACGTAGAGACGCCCATGGTGTGGCGAGGTCCGATGGTCACCCAGGCATTGCAGCAATTATTGAACGATACTCGCTGGAACGATGTGGATTACCTCATTGTGGATATGCCGCCGGGCACCGGCGATATTCAGTTGACGCTTGCACAGAAGGTGCCGGTTACCGGCGCCGTTATTGTCACCACGCCGCAGGACATCGCGTTGCTGGATGCTCGCAAGGGACTCAAGATGTTCCAGAAAGTGGGTATTCCCATCGTCGGCATCGTTGAAAACATGAGTACCCACATCTGTTCCGGGTGCGGCCACGAAGAGCATATTTTCGGCACAGGCGGCGGTGAGAAAATGTGCAGGGATTACGACGTGGAATTTCTCGGCGGGCTACCGCTCGACATCAAAATCCGCGAGCATACGGATTCCGGCGTCCCGACAGTAGTAGCGGACCCGGATGGGCGCATAGCGGAGATTTATCGCGGCATTGCTCGCCGCCTCGCCGTCAAGATCGACGAACTGTCTCTGGATCACTCCGCGTTATTCGCAGAGATCGTGATTCAGGATACGTGATGCGAAAACCGGCTAACGAAACGGCTGCGGGTTCGTGGTACGCCGTGGTGCGGGTTACCTGGTCGCCACGCTTAACGTTCGCTTGGCATTATCATTCCTCAATCATCCCTCAACAATGACCATCAAGTCTGACAAGTGGATTCGCCGCATGGCGGGTGAACATCGCATGATCGAGCCTTTCGAGCCCAATCAGATCAAGCATGCGAACGGCCACAGGATTGTTTCCTATGGAACGTCGAGCTACGGCTATGATATTCGCTGTTCGGACGAATTCAAACTGTTCACCAATATCAACTCCGCCATCGTCGATCCGAAAAATTTTGATTCCAATTCCTTCGTCGATGTGAAGAGCGATGTTTGCCTCATCCCGCCCAATTCCTTCGCGCTTGCACGCACCGTTGAGTATTTTCGCATCCCGCGCAATGTTCTTACCATTTGTCTCGGAAAATCCACTTATGCCCGTTGCGGTATTATCGTCAATGTCACCCCGTTTGAGCCGGAATGGGAAGGCTATGTCACGCTGGAGTTTTCCAATACCACGCCGCTTCCCGCGAAGATTTATGCGAATGAGGGGGTCGCCCAGGTTATTTTCTTCGAGTCCGATGAAGTATGCGAGATTTCCTATAAGGATCGCGGCGGAAAATACCAGGGGCAGCACGGGGTGACCTTGCCTAAAATCTGATTTGTTGCTGAATCGGGATGGTCGTTGTCGGGTCGCAAACGCCGCTCGATAATTACCGTCCGTTGTGCGGCATAATTCAGAACGAATCGCAAATAGTTGCTGTCGTATCATGATATTTGGCTTTCATATCCTTGCTTGCCATGAGCAGTGATCATGCGATGCAGGCTGGTTTTTTTGACGGGATTTGTTATTTTTTCCAGACCCGAAAAAAACGCTTGATTCCAGCGGAATGAAGTCTATAATCCGCTTTTTTTCCGATGTATAAATTAAACCCGGATGTTTCATAAATTGACGCGCGCCCTTGCTGGTCTTTTGTTTCGCATGGGAATTTTGCTCAGTCGGGCGTATGAATAACTACGCCACTCCCTCACAAAATCCCCCTACAAAACAAAATCCTGCGCAATCATCACGCGAATTTATGAAACATCCGGGTTAAAGAACAGGAGGTCATCATGAAAAGCAAAGCAAACTATTTTGACACGGCTGATCTGGTAAACATCCATATTCCCGTAACGTAGCCTCCCTAAGGAGACTCCCATGCAAATGCACACCACCGCTCTACGTAAAAAAGTAGAGGCCGAAGCTGTATTCGACACCCATCCCGAAGTCAGCCTGGATTTTGAATATGTCCGGGCAGCCCTTAAAAAAGGCTACAGCAAGCCATTTCTGCTGGTTGACAGCAATATTATCCGCAACAAAGCCCGCCGTTTCAAAACTGCCATGCCACACGTGCAGCCGCACTATGCCGTCAAGGCCAATCCGGATCCGCGCGTGCTGAGAACCATGATCGAGGAGGGCGTTGGATTTGAAATCGCCTCCATCTCCGAACTGGATCTCCTGCTTGGCCTGGGTGTGTCCGCCGCGGATATTTATTACAGCAATCCGATGAAATCACGGGCGTACCTGGAATATGCGGCGTCGAAAGGCGTCGAGTGGTATGTGCTGGATAGCGTCGAAGAGTTGCGTAAAATCGCGAGCGTCAAGCCGGACGCAAAAATGTATTTACGCATAGATACTCCCAATATCGGCAGCGATTGGCCGCTGGCGGGCAAATTCGGTACGCATGCCGCCGAGATCAAAGGCATCATCAGCGAGGCGGCGGCACTCAAGGCCGATCTGGCGGGCGTGACCTTTCATGTGGGCTCGCAGTGCCGCAATCCGCAGAACTGGCGGGTGGGTATCGAGCGCGCCAAAAAGGTTTTTGGCGACATGCGCCGTGCCGGATTGACTCCGCGCCTGCTCAATATCGGCGGCGGTTATCCGGTGCGTCATATCAAGCCCATTCCTTCGATTGAAACAATAGGAGAGGTGGTGAACGCGGCTATCGCCGATTTGCCGCAGGATATTCGCCTCATGGCTGAGCCGGGACGTTATCTGGTGTCGGACGCAGCTTACTTCGTCTGCCGCGTGGTAGGCACGGCCACTCGCAGTGGCAAGCGATGGATGTATTGGGACGCGGGCATGTTTGGCGGTGTGATCGAGGTCACTGAGGGGTTGCGCTACGAAATTCTTTCCGACCGCAAGGGGCACGACATTCCTTGGTCCGTGGCTGGACCGACGTGCGATTCGGTGGATATCCTGATGCGCGACGAAATGCTGCCGGAAGATATTCAGGAAGGCGATTTCATCTATATTCCCAACGCCGGCGCCTACACCACTGCTTACGCCAGTAATTTCAACGGTTTTCCGTTACCGGATGTGGTTGTAATGTGACTCGCAGGTTGGCACGCACCCCAACAGCCCATATTGTCGGATTACGCTTTCGCTAATCCGGCCTACAAAAGCTTCGTCATTCCCGCGAAAGCGGGAATCCGGACGCTGACTGGAACAGACGGTCATCCTGCAGTGGGTGGATTCGGGCAACTGGAAACCTATGGATTCCTGCTTTCGCGGTCAAGCACCACAAAATCATATTCCAGACCATTGTCATCCAGGCGATGTTTCTCCCGCGAGATTTCGCGCCACTCGTCGCGATCAAGTTCAGGAAACAGCACGTCGCCATCGAAATCTTGCTGAATCTCGGTGATATACAACCGATCGCACAGCGGCAGGGTTTGCCGGAATATTTCCGCGCCGCCGATAACAAAGTTTTCAACAGCCATGTCTGTATCCGCATCTTTGTGGTCCTGGCCTTCCCCGCGCTGATGCGCTTTGTTCCGCCGGCAGGCTGTCAGCGCCTCAGCTACCGAACCCGCTACGATAGCGCCCTCAACTTCGTAACCCGGTTGACGTGTGACAATGATACAGGTGCGTCCGGGCAACGGTTTGCCGATGGATTCGTAAGTTTTCCGCCCCATGATGATGGAATGCCCCATGGTGAGCGCCTTGAAGCGTTTCAGATCGGGTGGCAGCCGCCACGGCAACGCATTGTCTTTGCCGATGACGCGATTTTGCGCCATCGCCACCAGCGCGGAGAGATGCGAGGTCATACCGCGACCGGCGCCTTGATCGCCGGGTGGGGATCATAGCCTTCCAGCATGAAATCTTCGTACCTGAAATCAAAAATGCTATGGATCGTCGGGTTCAATTTCATTACCGGTAGCGCTTTTGGTTTCCGGCGTAGCTGTTCCCGTGTTTGTGACAGATGATTGAGGTAGAGATGGGCGTCGCCGAGGGTATGCACAAAATCTCCCGGTTCCAGATTGCAACTTTGAGCCACCATCAGGGTAAGCAGGGCGTAGGAGGCGATGTTGAACGGAACGCCCAGGAAAATATCGGCGCTGCGCTGATAAAGCTGGCATGAAAGCTTGCCATCAGCGACATAAAACTGAAAAAGGGCGTGACACGGCGGCAATTTCATCGCCCGTAGCTCGCCTACATTCCACGATGAAACAATCATGCGCCTGGAGTCGGGAGTATTCCTGATCTGCTCGATTACCTGCGCGATCTGATCGATGTGCTGACCATCCACGCCCGGCCAGGATCGCCATTGGCGGCCATATATCGGGCCGAGGTCACCGTTCTCGCAGGCCCACTCATCCCAGATGGAAACACCGTTGTCCTTGAGATATTTGATATTGGTATTACCTTGCAAGAACCACAGCAATTCGTGGATGATGGATTTCAAGTGGCATTTCTTGGTGGTTACCAGCGGGAAGCCTTTCGATAAGTCGAAACGCATCTGGTGGCCGAATACGGAAAGCGTGCCGGTACCGGTGCGATCGGATTTAGCGTGCCCGTGTTCAAGCACGTACTGCATTAGTTCGAGATACTGGCGCATAGGAAATCGGGGCAATGGGAAACGCCTTAAGATTCAAGCCAACCGTGCGGCGGGCAAAATAGGCGCGTGGCGTTTATAATAACGGGTTTTTATTTGACAAGATAGGCCGCCGAAATGTTTGCAACATTGACTCAGAATACCTCACCCCTAAGCGAATCAAGCAAGGCCATGCACATTCTGGTGGTGCTGCCAAAGCTGGATAAATCGTCGAATAAGCTTCACAATAAATTGGATTTTCCTGGTAAAGGCGTTCTGGAAGCCTTGCTTTCGCGGCGCAAAATGCGGCTCCAGGAGATTGGCGATACCCCCATGGCCGCTAATCTCGCGAGCGGCGCGTTATGCGTTTGGGTCATGGTGGATTCAAGTAAATCCGTATTCGAGCAGCAAACCTCCGTTCGCAAAGCGATCCGGGTGCTGTTGGATGAGAACCCAGCTGAGATCCACTTGGCCGTTTATGGCGATGCCAACGAAAAGCGCGCATTTGCGCAATTGGCGGTATATGCCGCATGGATCAACGGTCCGGTACTGCCGCTGCGGAAAACCGGCAAAAAAAAATCGGGCAGGAAGCCGCTGGCCAGACTCGTATTGCACGGATACAAAGAAGCAGACAACTTCGCATTGCTGCATGCCAAAGCGGAAGGCAATCTGCTCACGCGTGAACTTACTGTATTGCCGCCCAACGAATTGACGCCGGGACTCTATCGCACGCGCGTCAAGAAACTCGCCATCCGCGAAGGCTGGAAGTATCAGGAATTTGACGTCAGTACGCTGCGTAAAATGGGTGCGGGCGCCTTTGTCGCGGTAGCCC
>JAKDLC010000132.1 GCA_030453055.1 Nitrosospira sp. | reverse complement strand
CGCGATGCCGTCGAAATTATCGAACGTGTCAAGCCTTCGATTGTGGGGGTGGGATCCTTTCTAAGGACACGATCGCCCCCTGTGTATATTCTGGGTACCGGGTTTGTGCTGGATGATGGACTTCATGTCGTCACCAGCGCTCATGTCATTCCCGAGGTACTGGACATCAGGAACAACGAGTCGTACACCGTCATCACCGGCAAGGGTAAGGAGCCGGAGCTCAGAGCTGCTACCATCGCTGCTATCGACAAGGAGCATGATCTGGCTCTGCTGAGAATCAGCGGGGCGGCTTTACCCGCCATGAAGATTGGGGACGCAGGCAAGGTCCGGGAAGGGCAGACTCTGATTTTTACAGGGTTTCCAATCGGTATGATTCTGGGATTTTATCCCGTCACCCACCGCGCCATGGTTTCCTCGATCACGCCGATCGTACTGCCCGCGCGCAATTCAGGACAACTTAGCGCAAAACTGATCGGCCAGCTACAGCGATCCGCTTATGCGGTATTTCAGCTCGACGGCACCGCCTATCCAGGAAGCAGCGGAAGCCCTCTCTATGATCCGGAAACCGGTCTTGTCTATGGCGTTGTCAACATGGTGTTTGTAAAGGGTAAAAAGGAAGCGGCGCTCAGTAATCCAAGCGGCATAACCTATGCCATTCCCGCCAACTATATCCACGAGCTGTTGCGGCGCGCAAATAATCAGAGCCATCAGGATAATCAGAATAATGACGGTTGAACGCATTTCCATAAATTGATCAGGATACCGCTCGCCTGCCTGTTACCAAATTCCGGGCGGGTACGGTATCATCGTGGAAAACGTGAAAAATGACGCAGTCTTTATAAACAGAGTGCGCAGGAATGGCTTGGAAGTTAACCGGTGTAACCCCGGCATTGTAACGAGGCGCGTTAACTGCCTTAATCCCCGATCTGGACGGGTTAGCAGTCAAATAGAGAGTTAGGAGGAGAAGCTATGCAAGTGGTTACCGTGGCAATAGCAGATACGGACCCGCGGAGGCGCGCAAAACTGGAACAATCGTTGCAAGGGGGGCAAGGCGTCAAAGTGCTTGCAAACGCCATGTCAAATGGAGGGGTGATATCCACCGGCCCCGGACTCCAACGTCGGATGGATATTACCGCGATTGAAGACGTCGTTGCACGAGTCAGCCGGCTAAAACCCCGTATCCTTTTTGTCGACCTGAGCCAGTCCGCCGATGAGGATTTCACGCTGTTAGGGGCTCTAACTCGCGAATGTCCTGAGACACGGGTGATTCTGCTGACAGATAAATCGGTCCCGGACGAGCAGATAATACAGGCGCTGGCTAATGGTGCACGCGGTTGCTTGAACCATGAAGCGGATCCGTTTTATTTTTTAAAGGCTGTGCGCGTGGTTGATCGTGGCGAGGCTTGGGTGACACGCAGAATGCTGAGTAAAATTATGGATGAGGTATTACATTAACCTCATGCATATTGACGGGAGACACTCTTGATCTTGCTGGCCAGTTCATCTCAAGATGATCTTCTTCGCTGGGAGCGGGGGGTGCGTGGTCTTGCTCCTATTTTTTGCTCAACCAATCTGGATTCGGTCAGAAGTGAATTGGTGCGGATAAAGCCCAAGATTCTTCTGCTCGATCACGACTTGTCCAAATTGAGTGGGCCGAATGAGATTTCCGGCCTGATAAAATTGAATCCGGAAACCAAGGTGATTATTTTGAGCCGCGCCATTTCTAACGAGACAGAATGGGAATTGTTCAGGACGGGTGTGAGGGGTTGTTGCAGAGGTGATATCGAACCCGAGCAGCTCAAAAATGTCGTTGAGGCCGTTCAGCAAGGTGAATTGTGGATTCGACGAACGCTCAGCTGGCACCTCCTGGACGAGTTGGTCATGATCACGCAGGAAAAGAACGAAATCAAGCAAGCTGTTAGCGAGTTGCTCGCAAATCTTACCCGGCGCGAATCTGAAATCGCCACCCTTGTCGGGAACGGCGAAAGCAACAAACAAATCGCACGACGGCTGGATATTACCGAGCGTACGGTGAAGGCGCATTTGACCGAGATTTTCCGCAAGTTGGACGTCGCTGATCGGCTCAAGCTGGCATTGATCATGCAGGGTTCCCTATCATCACATGACTCGGCTGGAGTAGGACGCTGATATTCATTCTTTCTCTTTTACTGTATTAAGTATCTGGTATTTCTCCTCTATTCCCTCATGTCGCAATTTGCCCGTCCTGTCTCAATCTTGGAAATGCCGGCGATTCCAGACTCGGGCAGCCTGCTGCCTAATTACCCCACACCCTTCAATTAACGTACCAAGGTCCAATTGTTCTCGCTGGCAAAATTGATATGATGCGATATGTCTAAATTAAAAGATGGAACCCTCCTTAACTGAATCCTGCCTGGCCTGTAACTAACCTGGGGAGCGTGCTTCATCGTCGCAACAGCAATCATGCAGTCACATAAGCGACATGTTTGCCGATAAAATTTCCACGAAGGGATAAAGCGCTCGGTCATATCTCATATGCATGTATACGCCGGTCCATTGATTCATTCACAAGTGCATCTGTGGCGGCGCATGGGTATTACAGAAAATCTTCTGCAATGCCGGTACCGGAGGATCAAGCGCCCGACGCTCGATCCTGGCGCTCGGCAATAGGACAACGATATGTGCAGCGGTATCTTATCGCTTAGGGGCGCTATGGGGACCAAAATTGCTTCGCATTTCTAATCATTACATCTCCAGAACCAAGGTCTTGCTCATTTGCACGGAAGTATTTGTGCTGATGGTCGTATTTTATCTGGGGGCGAGCCTTCGTCTTTTTGGTCAAATTGAATCATCTTCTCTCTTTTTCTCGGCTTTGTTCCCGGTGGCCGGCACTTTCACCTTTGTCATGATCCTGAGCATGGCGGCAATGGGGATGTATCAACTGGATTTCCGGCCGGATATCAAGGGCACTTTATACCGGCTCATGCCCTCCATGATATTGGGGTTCGGAATCATGACCCTGATTTTTTATGTGCTGCCTGATCTTTATTCCGGCCGGGGCATACTGGGGTTTGCGATGCTGCTCGTTTTGTTGGGGATCCTTCTGACGCGAGCAGCTTTCCTTAAGTGGTCCAGTCTAGGAATTCTGGAGTCGCAAGCCATCGTGCTGGGGATAGGGACCAGGGCAAAGGAGTTCATCGACCAAGCTAAAAACGCTCCGCGCCATGGGGGATTCAGGATCATCGGTTTTGTCCCATTGCCGGATGAGGAGCTCCATGTGCCATCTTCCGCCGTCTTGCCGAAGGAGTCCTTGATGTCACTGGTTAATCGATACGGTGCGGGGGAAATCATCATTGCGATTCAGGAACGGCGCGGCGGCGGCTTTCCTATTCAGGACCTGCTGGAATGCAAACTGAACGGAGTAAAGGTGACCGACTCGGCTGCCTTTTTCGAACGGGAGCGAGGCCATATCCGGGTGAACTCTCTTTACCCCAGCTGGTTAGTGTTTGGCGGAGGGTTCGATCAGACTATTCTCAGATCGAGCATCAAGCGAGTTTTCGATCTGGCCGCGAGCGGAGTTCTTCTGGCCGTTACATTCCCTGTAATGCTCGTTACTGCGCTCTGCATCCTTTTCGAGGACGGCGCTCCTTTTTTTTACCGGCAGGAAAGGGTCGGAAAAGGAGGGAAAACATTTATGGTTCTGAAGTTTCGTAGTATGAGGCATGACGCCGAGAAATGCGGAACCCCCCGATGGGCGGAGACGGATGATCCTCGCACAACCTTCGTCGGCAGGATTATCCGGAAACTGAGAATCGATGAGCTTCCTCAAATATTCAATGTCTTGAACGGGGAAATGAGTTTTGTCGGTCCCCGTCCCGAAAGACCCTATTTTGTAAGCCAGCTATGCGCGGAAGTTCCCTATTACAACGTGCGTCACAGTATCAAGCCGGGGATAACCGGCTGGGCTCAGGTTCGCTACGGTTATGGCGCCTCGTTGGAAGACGCCATCGAAAAGCTTCAGTACGATCTGTACTATGTGAAGAACCACAGTTTGTTCCTTGACGTCATTATCCTGATAGATACTGTCGAAGTCGTTGTGCTGGGCAAGGGTGGAAGATGATTCGGGAATCCGTGAATACGTCCCCGGATTTGCCAAGGGGCGGCGCTGCGCTCTACGAGGGACTCATGCAGAGGTTTTCCGGGCGCGGCCCAATGTCATGTCGACAACCATAGCGGCGGCCAGCTACGCAACGGCCGCCGTGGCGCATTTCTTTCTGGCGCTACTTTTGTTAACGAGTTGGCGGGGTCGCCTGCACGGGATCGTGCTGCCCATCGCTTGCCTGTTTTCCGCGCTTTGGGCAACAACGCTTGCTTATCAGGCCGCCCAGGCTACTCCTCTTTCGCTTCTGACGGATGTTCTGGAAATCCTCAGAAATGCAGGCTGGTCTGCTTTTCTCATAACATTGCTGGGGCTGCACCGGCGGGGAGACTCCTCCTCAACCTCAAGGATCAGGCCGGCCGTGGCGGCCATCGCGACGCTCTACATTGCGTGTCTTGCCGCGATCTTTTACTCTCACGCGAATTTCGACTTCTCATCCCGTAATACTGGCGACTTCATTAATAGTATCGTTGGAAGCGTAGCAATGGCGCTCGTTGGCATGATCCTGGTCGAGCAGCTTTACCGGAATACGCCGGTCAAGGAGCGCTGGGGAATAAAATTCGCCTGCATCGGCATAGGCGGAATTTTCGCTTATGATTTTTACTTATACAGCGACGCACTTCTTCTCCGACATGTGAACCCCGATATCTGGACGGCGCGCGGGATAGTCAACGCGCTGGTTATTCCGCTTGTCGCCGTGTCGGCTGCGCGCAATCCGCAATGGTCGCTGGGTATCACGGTGTCGCGCCGCATCCTGTTCTATTCGGCGGCATTGTTTGGCGCCGCCATATATTTGCTGACGATGGCCGCCGCCGGCTACTACCTCCGTTTTTTTGGGGGAAGCTGGGGTATGGTCATGCAGGTAATTTTCCTGTTTGGCGCCGCGGTCGTTTTATCGGCTGCGCTGTTCTCGGGTACGTTACGCTCTTGGCTCAGGGTCTTCATCAGCAAGCATTTTTTCAGCTACAACTACGACTATCGGGAAGAATGGCTGCATTTCACACGCACGCTTTCAGAGGGCGAGCAAGGGCTGAGAGAACGTGCAATCCAGGCCTTGGCGCAACTGGTGGAGAGTCCCGGCGGTGCGCTGTGGATTTGCCGGGAATCCGGCGACTACGAGCCGGTAACCCATTGGAACATGCCTTTGGCGGATGGGATCGAGCCGGCTGATAGTCCCTTCTGCCAGTTTTTGGCGCATAAGGAGTGGGTAATAGAGCTGCAGGAGTATGCGACGAATCCGGAAAAATACTCAGCGATCACGCTGCCTCGGTGGTTGCAAGCCATTCCCAAAGCCTGGCTGGTGGTGCCTCTGATTCAGCACCGGAAATTGTTTGGTTTTGCAGTGCTGGCGCAGCCCAGAAGTAGCGTAAAGCTGAACTGGGAGGTGAGTGACCTGCTTAAAGTCGCCGGTAACCAGGCCGCGAGTTATCTTGCGCAACACGAAGCGGCCAATGCGCTTCTGGTGGCGCGTCAGTTTGAATCCTTTAATCGGATGTCCACGTTTGTGGTGCATGACTTGAAAAATCTGGTGTCCCAGTTATCGCTCTTGCTTTCCAATGCCGAAAGACATAAAAACAACCCGGATTTTCAACGAGATATGATCGAGACGGTGTACCTCTCCGTTCAGAAAATGAAACGGCTTCTGGAGAAATTGAGCAGTGGGGATTCGTCGGAAAAGCCGGCCCCCATTTTCTTAGCCCGGTTATTAGAGGAGGCGGTGAAGAGTAAATCCGCCGTCGAACCAAAGCCAATGCTCGAAATACTGGATTCCGGTCTCACGGTGCAAGCCAATTCGTCGCGTCTGGAGCGGGTCATGGGCCATCTTATACAAAATGCGATAGAGGCTACTTCCCGAGACGGTCAGGTTCGCGTTCGACTGAGTGGAGAAAATGGTTTCGCGGTCGTTGAAATAAAGGACACAGGGCATGGTATGAGCGAAGAATTCATCCGTGAGCGGCTTTTCAAACCTTTCGAAACCACCAAATCGGCGGGCATGGGCATAGGTGTGTTTGAA
>JAKDLC010000131.1 GCA_030453055.1 Nitrosospira sp. | reverse complement strand
GCACGGGCACACATGCGCGGCAGTTGTCGCAGTAAGGGCGGTAGGTAAAGGCGCCGCTACGGCGAAAACCAGCCTGAACCAGGTCGCCATAGACATCCGTATCGATCAGATGACTGGGTGTGGCCACCTGGGACCGCGCCAATTTGTCCGGCAGGTAGCTGCACGGGTAAGATGCGGTCGTGTAGAACTGTAGCACCGATGAAGGCAGGTCATTCAATTGGCTCATGATCGAAACACCATTTTTCAGTTCGATCAGGGTAGTTTACCAATTCTTTCAATATTTGACTAAATTCCTTACGGGGAATTTCCCGCCCGCCAAGGGAAGCGAGATGGGCGGTTTTCATCTGGCAGTCGATCATGCGGAAGCCCCGGCGCTCCAGTTGTTTTATCAGGTGCACGAATGCGATTTTGGAAGCATCGGGGACGCGGGAAAACATTGATTCACCAAAAAACATTCGGCCCTGGGCAACGCCGTACAAACCCCCCATTAATTCGCTGTCTGTCCAAACTTCAACGGAATGGGCGAAACCCATTTCGTGCAACGCAACGTAGGCTGAAATCATCTCTGCATGAATCCAGGTACCGGAACGCCCCTTGCGAGGCTTGGCGCAGTCCTGCACGACCTGGCTGAAAGCGCTGTCAACGCGAATTTCGTAGTTGCCTTTCTTCAGCGCTTTGCTTAGCGATCGTGAAATTTTGAGCTCACTTGGAAACAGCACCATGCGCGGATCGGGACTCCACCAGAGAATAGGCTCGCCCTCGTTGAACCAGGGGAAAATTCCGCGGCGATAAGCTTCGATCAGACGTTGTGGCGAAAGATCGCCGCCGGCGGCAAGCAGGCCGTTGGGCGTGGTCAGCGCGGTGTTCAACGGAGGGAAAGGCGATTCAGGAGTAAGCCAGGGGATCATGCGCGATGGGATAAGCCTAGCATTGATACCGTGTCACATCGGGCACGCCCGCCAACTCAAACCCCGCCCGGCGTAATCGGCACGAATCGCACACACCGCAAGCCAGTCCTGCTTCGTCCGCCTGATAACACGACACCGTCAGGCTGTAGTCCACGCCGAGCAAAATTCCCTGCCGGATGATTTCAGCCTTGGACAGGTGGATAAGCGGTGCATGGATACTCAGCTTAGCGCCTTCGATCGCCGCTTTGGTAGCCAGATTCGCCATTTCTTCGAATGCCGCGATGTATTCAGGCCGGCAATCCGGGTAACCGGAATAGTCCACCACATTGACGCCCAGAAAAATATCGCGGCTGTCGAGAACCTCGGCCCAGGCCAGTGCGAGCGATAACATGATGGTATTACGCGCCGGCACATAAGTAACGGGAATGCCCGCCGCAGCCCCTTCGGCCGGTACGGCGATGAATTTATCAGTGAGCGCCGACCCACCGAACACGCTCAGATCAACTTTAATGGTCTTGTGCTCACCAACTCCAATGGATTGCGTCAATTTTTTTGCAGCCGCGAGTTCCGATCCGTGGCGCTGTCCATAATCGACGCTCAAAGCGTAGCACTCGTATCCGCTGCTGCGGGCCACGGCGAGCGTAGTGGCGGAATCCAACCCACCCGATAAAAGCACCACCGCCTTCACCATGCGACCCGGAGAAAAAATTCGGGACGCATTCCCACCGGCCTCATCGCCCCGGTCCCTCACCCCATAGCAGCTTGTGTAGCTGGACCTGCACCCGCACCGGCAGGCGATCGCGCAGCACCCATGCGGCGAGCGTCGCGGGGTCAAGCGTGTCATGAACCGGGGAAAACAACACCGGGCAGATATGATTCAGTCGACGCTCGCGCATGGCTTCAACCGCCCACTGATAATCTGCTTCATCGCACAGCACAAACTTCAATTCATCGTGGTGCGTAAGATGGCTGAGATTGGACCAGCGGTTTTTTGCCGCTTCGCCTGAACCGGGAGTTTTTATGTCCAGAATTTTCGAAACACGCACGTCCACTTTCGATACATCCAGTGCGCCGCCGGTTTCGAGCGAAACGGAATAGCCGGCATCGCACAATGACTTGAGCAATGTCAGGCATCCCTTCTGCGCCAGTGGTTCGCCGCCGGTGACAGTGACATAGCGAGGCGCATAGTTCGCAACCTCCGTCAGAATGGTGGAAATTGACAGGCTTTTGCCACCGTGGAAAGCGTATTCGGTATCGCAATAACCGCAACGCAGGGGGCATCCTGTGAGGCGCACAAATACCGTGGGCAGTCCGGCACGGCTGGTTTCCCCCTGCAGAGAAAAAAAAATTTCGGTGATGCGCAAATTTCCCGCATCGGACATTTGACTGACGTCATTTACCAGGGAAATGGGAGGGAATGCTGGACGGAACATATCCTGGAACCAGGGCGGCGATAAAAAGCTAGACCGCCTACTTGTTACTGGCCAGCCGCCGCTTGGCTTTTTCCGCCGCTTCGCTGCCGGGATATTTGACCAGAAGACTTTCCAGGGTTTTTTTGGCAGCTGGCTTTTTATGCATTTCCTGCTGGCTGCTGGCAATGTTGAGCATTGCATCGGGCGCCTTCGCGCTGTCGGGAAAAGCACTGATCAGCTTTTCCTGAGCGTCGATGGCGTTCTTGAAATCACGCAGCGCGTAATAGGAATTACCGATCCAGTAGTGGGCGCTCGGTGCGAGACTGGATGCAGGATAGCTTTTGAGAAACTTCTTGAGCCGGGAAATGGCGTCGTAATACTTGGCGGTCTTGAACAAATTGTAGGCCGCCTCGTAATCCTGGCTCTCCGCCGTGTCTGCTGGCGCAACGCCTGCGGCCGACGGGATTACAGCGACAACCCTGGTCGGCGCCTCCACATTCGATTCCGGCCTGGCGGTAACCTCCCCATTTGATTTCGGTACGGCGTCAGCCATGGTTGCAGAAGCGGGAGATTCAGAGGCGGCGGGCTCGCCGGGCTGTTCGAGCCGCCTTAACCGGTTATCCAGATCGATGTAAAAATCCTTCTGCCGCTTCTGCGTCAACTCGTTCTCATTGACGAGCACTTCGATTTGACCCTGCAATTTGTTCAGATCGAGCCTGAGGGCCTCCATCTGATTATGGAGATCCAGCATCGGCTGATTGTTGAGGAGCTCTTCCAGTTTGACGATTCGCGTTTCCAGCGCCTGCCCTTGACTGCGCAAGTCTCCGATCGATGCCTGCTGTGCCGCGATCTGCTTGCGCGCCTCCTGGTCGTCGAACATTCCGGCGTGACTTGAATGGCACCCGATCAGGAACAATAACCAAAAAGCGCGCAACCTCACCGTCACTCACCCGGATAACGGATATCCACGCGACGGTTCTCGGCCCAAGCGGACTCGTCATGACCCATTCCCCGCGGTTTCTCTTCGCCCAGGCTGACGGACTCGATCTGGGACTCCCTGGCGCCTGACAGCGTCATGGCGTGCTTGACGGCGTCGGCCCGGCGCTGACCCAGCGCAAGATTGTACTCCCGGCTGCCACGTTCGTCCGCATTGCCCTGCAACAGCACTCTGGCATTTGGATGGTCGCGCAGATAATGGGCGTGCGCCTGCACCAGGGACCGATATTCATCCTTCACCACGTAACTGTCGAAATCAAAATAAACGCTGCGCCTGGACAGGACGCTGTTCGGATCGGTGAGAGGGTTGAGGGTGGGCGCCGCTTCCCGCGCGGCGGGGGCGGCACTTTCCGCCGGTTTGGCGCCGATGGACTTATCCTCCACCTCGGCGGAAGGTTGCGGAGTCTGGCTGGCGCATGCCGACAACAAACCGATCAATAGCACGCCACATATTTTTTTCATGTTCATTCCTTTAAAGTTAGCTGGGAATACCGGGATTCCATCATTGTACTCTTGGCAAGGGCCCCCATTCCGGCTCGCGCACATCGCCGCCTGGCGTTGACAGCTGCTGTCTTGTTTTGCCATCGCTTAACACGGCCGACAATATACCACGACCCTTTACCTCGGTGGCATATAAGATTATCCTCCCATTGGGAGCAAAACTGGGAGACTCGTCGAATTTTGAATCCGTGAGCAACTGCACCTGACGCGTGGCCAAATCCTGTATCGCGACATTGAATCTGTCGCCACTGCGATGGATGAAGGTGAAGCTTTTTCCATCCGGGCTGTATTCGGGACTGACGTTATAACTGCCTTCGAACGTAAGGCGTTCCGCCGCTCCGGATGCGTGTCCTGTTACCGGCATACGATAAATCTGTGGACTGCCGCCCCGGTCGGAAGTAAAAATAATTGACTGGCCATCGGGCGAAAAGCTGGGTTCGGTATCGATTCCTGAACTTTGAGTCAGCCTTTGCAAGCCGCTGCCATCGGCATTAATCAGAAAGATTTGCGAGCCGCCCTTCAAAGACAGCACCAGCGCCAGCTTCTTTCCGTCCGGCGACCATGCCGGCGCGCTGTTGCTCCCTCTGAAATTACCTACCGCCTTGCGCGCCCGCGTCGCAAGCGTCTGTACGTAAACCACCGGTTTTTTGTTCTCGAAGGATACATAGGCTAGCTGCGTCCCGTCCGGCGACCACGCGGGCGAAATGATCGGCTCGGTATACTCGATCACCGACTGGGCATTGAAGCCGTCGGCATCCGCCACTTGCAGTGCATATTTCTTTCCCTCTTTCCCCACATAGGCGATGCGGGTGCTGAACACGCCGACATCTCCGGTCAGCTTTTCATAAATCAAATCCGCTATTCGATGCGCGGCGGCGCGCAACTGCCCGGCGGAAACGGTCTCATTATAGCTGGCCAGCGGCGCCTGTTTAGCGACATCCAGCAGCGTGACGCGCACCGCTACTTGTCCGCCGGGAAGGAGTGTAGTGCTGCCGACAACCAGAGCGGCGGCGCCTCGATTGATCCACTCCGGATAAACGACTTGTGTGGGCTCATACGGTGTAAGCGCGCCCGTATCGATCAGTTTGAACAAGCCGCTGCGCTCCAAATCGGCGGCTATTACCGCCGTGATACTTTGATCGAGGTTTTCTTCGGCAGCGAAGGGAACGATAGCGATAGGAATTTGCGTTGCGCCACCGCCAAAAATTTCGATGTCGAGCGCAGCATGGATGGGCGCGCTAATCAACCACAGAAACAAGACAAAGACATGTGGTGAAAATCCGGGCAAGCGAATCTGCATAGTAGAAATAACCCTCAAGGAATTCTACGGAATTATAACAGTCATTCGCGGTAATGTACCTTGAGGTTCAAGTTGCGGAATTTTGGAAACAATGCGGGTTCGGGCGGTAGCGGAAGCGGCTTGGATAAAAAAATGGCACGCTCTACGGCGCTATCAAAAGCGGCGAACCCGCTGCTTTTGCGCAGCTTCGCGTCGAGAACATCACCGTCCGGCAACAGCGTGACATCGAATTCCGCGACCGGGTTGCCGGGCAGATCGGGAGGTATGACGATACGGCTTTTTATTTTAGCCAGGATTTTGGCCTTGTATTCGTCTATCTCGTTCGCCAGGCGCGACTGCGCCGCCGCCTGCGCCTGAGCTTTTTTACTTGCTTCCTGCTGTTCCCGCTGCAATTGCTCGACTTCAGCCGCCACCCTCGCCTGCTGTTCCTTCTGTGCTTTTTCTTTCTGCGCGTTCAGTTCTTTCTCTTTCTGCGCTTTCAGTTCTTTTTCTTTCCGCTCTTTCTCTTTCTGTTCTTTTTCATCTTTCTCTATCGTCTGCTTTTTTTCCACCGGCTTAGGTTTTTCAGGTTTTTCCTTGAGTGCGATATCAGGCTTGACCGGGGGCGGCACTTCCGGCGTCTGTGGCGTCGGCGGCAACGGCTTTGCGTCGACAGACGGCTGAACCGGCTGGAATACCGGTGGCGGCGGCGCGGGCTTAATAACCGGCTGAGCCGGCTGGGGCAGGCTGCTCCATAAATCCACCACCATGCCTTCCGGCGGATAGGTTTTCCAATTGAGACCGAAAATCATAAAAGCAAAAAAAATGATATGCACCAGTACCGCCAACACGCCTGCCGGCACCAATCCCGGTTCAACGCGCGAAGAATCTCGCAATGCCATTGCACTCATCGCGGACTCATATGAGGTAGACCCATCTCATTTTGGCTCATTATGACGGGCCAGCAGCCCCACTTTCTTCACCTGCTGCTGTTGCAGGATATCCATCACGTTTATCACTTCCTCGTA
Organism: Nitrosospira sp.; assembly: GCA_030453055.1. Taxonomy (GTDB): domain Bacteria; phylum Pseudomonadota; class Gammaproteobacteria; order Burkholderiales; family Nitrosomonadaceae; genus Nitrosospira. The sequence continues at coordinate 115 of JAKDLC010000131.1, read as the reverse complement.
ACGCACATTTTTGTCGCCCGCGATCACCACCGGCTGCTCGGTGTTTTGCGCCTGCTTCTGCTTGATCGCCTCGACCAGCTGGGTGCGGCTGACTCTTTGTTCTCCGCCCGTTTTG
>JAKDLC010000130.1 GCA_030453055.1 Nitrosospira sp. | reverse complement strand
GGCTATCATCTTACCCATGAACTGGCCGACAAACTGTGGACGGCGGCGGTGGCAGGAAAGCGGGACTTGCATGTGAATCCACGCCAACTGGCTGAAACCGGGCGTTTCCTTTCTGATACGCGTTATCTTCTGGGTGCGATTGCCGTGCAACAAGGAAAGCCCATGTTTCGCTGGCAGGAATCCGACGGGACTGGCGAGGATAAAGGCGCCGGCAATTTGGTCAAGGCAAAGTTTTCCAAAGAGGAAATATTGCTTGCATGGCAAACTCAGGGCGCCGAAGCTTTGCGGCCGCTGTTTCAGGGTTGCGCGTTCGAATTGTTGATGCCGGACGGTTTTTTTTCGGCATGGCGTACGGCGGATCGCCTCGCGCGCCCCTATTCCATGCATGCCACCGTTGATTTTCTGCAATCCACCTTGAATATTTCTCCAAACAGACTGCGCGCGGTAATCGCGCCTTTTTATGACCAATGGTTGGAAGAATATCGTGTAAGTTTCACGCTTAAAGACCGCGACGACGTGCTTTATGGCATCGTCTGGGCGTTGGTAGGCGACGAGGACGAAAATAGCGATACGGTGGTGCAAATCGAAACGACATTGCGGGAATGCGGTATCGCTCATACGACATTGCTGGAAAATCGCTTCCTTCTGGAGTATTGTGAGGAATGTGGCGCACCGCTGTTTCCGAATCCGGACGGCGAAGCGGTGCACGCCGAATTCCCCGAAGAAGGCGAAGTCGCGCCCATGCACCTGCATTGAAGCATAAACTTAACAACTGATTCGGCAATTCCCCACAAACCGCATCGTTCGACATCTATGAAGTTTCTTTTTGATCTCTTTCCGGTTATTCTGTTTTTTGTTACTTTCAAGATTTACGGAATCTACGCCGCCACGGCCGTAGCCATTGCCGCCACCTTTGCGCAAATAGGCTGGGTATGGTTTCGCCACCGCAAGGTTGACACCATGCTGTGGGTAAGCCTGGTTATCATTGTCATCTTCGGCGGTGCGACACTCGTGCTGCAGGACGAAACGTTCATCAAGTGGAAACCCTCCGTTCTTTACTGGCTGTTCGCGGGTGCGCTGCTATTGGCGCATGCGGTTTTCAACAAGAATCTGATTCGCATCATGATGAAAGAGCAGATTACGCTGCCGGAACCGATATGGGGTCGCCTCAATGCCAGTTGGGCCGCATTTTTCGCATTGATGGGTGCAGCGAATCTCTATGTGGCCTTCAATTATTCCACCGAAACCTGGGTCAATTTCAAACTGTTCGGGTTCATGGGGTTGATGCTGGCGTTTGTCGTGGCGCAAGGGTTGATGCTGGGGAAATATATGGAAGTCAAAGAGGACGAGGAGGCGTGATGCTCTACGCGATAAGCGGTGAAGATGTTCCCGATAGCCTTGAGAAGCGTCTGGCGGTCCGTTCCGCGCATCTGGAACGCATCAACGCATTACAGAAAGAAGGGCGCCTTATCCTGGCGGGGCCTTACCCTGCGATCGATAGCCCCGACCCCGGCCCCGCAGGCTTCTCCGGCAGCCTTATCGTAGCTGAATTTGAATCGCTCGAAGCGGCGCGCACCTGGGCGGAAACCGATCCATACGCCACTTCGGGCGTATACGCAAAACTAATAGTCAGGCCATTCAAGAAGGTCGTGCCACCGGCATGACGGGCACAGTCGAATTAATGAGGCGGAAGCTTGCGGTTCTTGACCCCGAGCGGGTTGAAATTGTGGACGAAAGCGCCAGGCATGCAGGGCATGAGGGTGCCAAAAGCGGCGGTGGACACTACGTTCTTACCATAGTCTCGCGCGAGTTTTTCGGCAAATCCCCCTTGGTTCGGCATCGACTGGTCTATTCAATACTGAAAGAGATGATGCACAAGGATATTCACGCGCTGAGCATAAAGGCGTATACTCCACAAGAAATTCGATTTGATTCAATCCACTGACAAGGACCTCCTATGCATTTTATGAAATTTTCCCAGTTGATGGTACTCGGTATTTCCGGTCTGATTGCCGTAACGACCGCTCAAGCTCAGTCTGCCTCACCCATAGCCAAGGTAAATGGGGTGACGATTCCCCAATCGCGTCTCGAATTTATTGTGAAAGCGCGCGCCGCCCAGGGTCAGCCGGATACTCCTGAGACCAGGAAAACCTTGCGTGATGACCTCATAACCGAGGAGGTGATAGCCCAGGAAGCGCTGAAGAGAGGGCTCGACAAGGATCCCGATTTTATAGCCCAGCGCGAACTTGCCCGCCTGACGGCACTGGTTAGGGCGTTTCAAATCGATTACGTAAAAAACCATCCGGTAAGCGATGAGGAGCTGCACAAGGAATATGAGATGCTGAAAACTCAGATGGGCGATAAGGAGTACAAGGCGCATCACATCCTGGTCGGTACCGAGGCGGAAGCCAAAGACATTATTGCTCGTATCAAGAAAGGCGGTAAACTTGAAAAGATTGCCCAGGAAAAATCGATGGACGCCGGTAGTAAAAATAAAGGCGGCGAACTCGACTGGAGTCCTGCCGCCAGCTATGTCCAACCCTTCGCGGAGGCCTTGACCAAACTGAACAAGGGCCAACTCACCGAGCAACCGGTGAAAACCCCTTTTGGCTGGCATGTAATCCGGCTGGATGACGTACGGCCATTGAAAATTCCGCCATTCGAGGAAATAAAGCAGAATTTGGCGCAACGTGTACTGCAACGGCAATTTGCAACGTATGTGGGCGAGTTGCGCAGTAAGGCGAAAATCGAGTAGTCATCGAAATTGGCTCCTCCGATAAAAAGGCGGTCAGTTTGACCGCCTTTTTTGCATCTTATTTCGGCAATTGGAACCATAACAGGGCTTGAGGTCAGGAGGCGGCAATGGGGGAATGATGCGACGAAGACAGCAGGTGCAGATAACAGGCAAGGAGCGAAGACCAAGCCAACGCGGTGATCGTTTTTGATGCATACTGAAATTACGTGACAATCTGCATGCGCGGCGCCAAGGCGCATAACAACTCATAGCCTATCGTACCCGCCGATCGCGCCACTTCATCCACTGGCAACCCCTTTCCCCAGAGCGTTACCGGACTGCCCACCCCGGCATTTTCGATCTCGCTTAGATCGACATGCAACATATCCATTGACACGCGACCGACGAGTCGTGCGCGCCTGCCGCTCACCATTACCGGGGTACCGGCCGGCGCGTGGCGAGGGTAGCCATCGGCGTAACCGCCCGCAACGATGCCGACACGCATCGGCCGGTCGGTGCGAAAGATATGACCATATCCGACCCCGTCTCCCGGCTTGAGCATTTGCGTCGCGATGATTCGGCTTGATACTGTCATGGCGGGATACAAATCCAGTTCGGCGGCGGTCCTGCCGGTAAACGGCGAAGCGCCGTAGAGCATGATCCCGGGGCGCACCCAATCGGCATGCGTTTGCGGATAGCGAAGGATGGCGGCGGAATTAGCCAATGAACGCGGCAGATTCCGTCCTGCGGCAACAGCGTTGAAACATCGTAACTGCGCAACGACGCTTTCGTTTCCGTCCGCCTCATCGGCTCGGGCGAAATGGGTCATGAGCGTAATCTGGCCGACGGCGTGACTGGCCTTCAAGGTTTCCAACACGGCGGGAAATTGTTCAAGCGTAAATCCCAAGCGGTTCATGCCGGTATTGAGCTTCAGAAATACATCCAGTCTACGACGCGGGCCATATGCCGATAACATTGCAAGCTGCTCGTGATGGTGGATTACGGTACTTAAATGGTGCTGCTCGATCCACGCCAATTCCTCTGTGGAAAAAAAACCTTCAAGCAGTAGAATGGTCTGGCGATAGCCCGCTTCCCGCAAGCGTACGGCTGCGTCTATTTCGAGCATGGCGAAACCATCTGCGGGCCGGAGCGCCTCGGCGGCGCGCAGCAGTCCATGGCCGTAGGCATCGGCCTTGATCACCGCCATCACCCGCGAGCGGGGGGCATGACGGCGAACTATCGATAGATTATGTTCGAGCGCGGATAAATCGATCAGCGCCTGGATGGGTCGTGACATCAGTTTTCAGCGTGTAGAAGACCCTGCGCCATTGACCCCGAGCCAGCCCGTTTTTCGATTGGTGGCATAAGCGGTTTCATGGTATAAACTTTTTCGCCAAAATACATCTGACCCGGATGTTTCATGAATTCGCGCGATGATTGCGCAGGATTTTGTTTTGCAGGGGAATTGTGTAAAGGAGCGGCGTCGTTATTCATACGCCCGACTGAACAAAATTTCCATACGAAACAAAATACCGGCGAGGACACACGTCAATTTATGAAACATCCGGATTAAAGGACCATCTGTAGACTCTCGCGCCTTTGCCGCGAGAAAGTTTTTTGGAAAGAGGATCGCTTGAAACGCGGATTTTATACCATCATGGCGGCACAGTTCTTCTCTTCGCTGGCGGACAATGCGCTGCTGGTTGTCGCCATCGCGCTTCTGATAGAACTCGCCGCGCCCGCTTACCTTACCCCCATGCTCAAGTTTGTATTTGTTTTATTCTATGTGATTCTTGCCCCTTTCGTCGGCGCCTTTGCCGATTCCATGGCCAAGGGACGCGTAATGTTCATCAGTAACGCTATCAAGATCGCAGGATGCAGCCTGCTTTTCCTGGCCTCGCACCAGTATTTCGCTCTCGCCGCCTATGCGGTCGTCGGGCTCGGAGCCGCCGCCTACTCCCCCGCCAAATACGGCATACTTACGGAACTCCTGCCGCCGGAAAAATTGGTCATCGCCAATGGCTGGATCGAAGGCTTAACCGTAGCTTCCATTGTGCTGGGCACGGTATTGGGCGGGTTGCTGATTACACCCGCAGTCTCTTCCGTATTTCTGGCGTTCGACTTTCCTTTCCTGGACACGGGCGTGGATACGACACCGGAAGCATGTATTCTCCTTATCGCCGCGTTTTACAGTACCGCCGCCATCTTCAATCTGTACATTCCCAATACCGGCGTCGATCACCGCATTCTCAAGAAAAATCCCGTATTCCTGATTCACGAGTTCAGCCATTGCATGAAGCTGCTGTGGTCGGACAAGCTCGGGCAGATTTCACTCGCCGTTACAACATTGTTCTGGGGTGCGGGCGCGACTTTGCAATTTATCGTGCTGAAATGGGCCGATGCCGCACTCGGCTACCCGTTGAATAAAGCCGCCCAGTTACAAGGCGTAGTCGCCATCGGGATTGCGATAGGCGCGGTTTTCGCCGCACGCTTCGTGTCGCTGCGCCAATCGGTAAAAGTGATTCCTCTTGGCATCGCTATGGGTATCGTGGTGATGGCCATGATTTTCGCGCGCGACCTGTGGATTTCAATCATACTTTTGATGCTGATCGGCGGACTGGCGGGATTTTTTGTCGTGCCGATGAATGCTCTGCTGCAACACCGCGGACATATCCTGATGGGTGCGGGTCATTCCATCGCGGTACAGAATTTCAATGAGAACCTGAGCATTCTCACCATGCTGGCAATGTACGCAATACTGGTAAGCCTGGAAGTGCATGTTTATACCGTTATCATTTTGTTCGGACTATTCGTAGCCGTGATCATGGCATTGATACGCCAATGGCATCTGCACAACCAGAGTATTGAAGATTCCCTTCATTTGATCGGCGCACATAAGGGACATTGAGGAATACTTATCCAGCGAGCAAGCATCGCAAACGTCATATCGGCGAAAGCCGGTATCCAATGGCGTTCAAAGTACGCTATTGTTCGTTTGGACTGGATTCCGGGTATCGAGCCCGGAATGACGAGATTTACAGTATTTGCTTGTCCGATCAGCAGGGAGGCCGCTACAAGATAACGGGCTTATCGGGCAGCTCATTTTCTCCGCCTTTCCTCCCTGACGGGAAATGCGCTTGCAAATGGCTTCCGGCGGCATGGATTCCCGCGATCACCCCTGATTCAAAGCGGCCCTGACGAAAGGCGGTTTCCATCTCTCGGCAGATTCTCTCCCACTCATCACTGCTGACTCTGACGTTGATTCCCCGATCCGCGACGACTTCAACGTCGCGATCCGCGAGCAGCAGGTAAATCAGCACACCGTTATTATGCTCGGTATCCCACACCCGCAGTTGGGAAAACACCTCTATGGCCCGCTCTCGCGCCGGCTGATCTCCAAGCAGAGGCAGCGTATTCAACGCTGCTTCTACTGCGAAGCGGATCTCTCCCTCATGACTGATTTCTGACTGCTTGATGGCTTGTTCGATAGCGGCCAGGGAAGAAACGGGTAATACGCGGCGCACCGCAA
>JAKDLC010000129.1 GCA_030453055.1 Nitrosospira sp. | reverse complement strand
TCGATTTTCGTGACCCGGCGAAATGCATCGAGCGCCAGTTCATACGAGAAGGAATGAAGCGCGGCAACGCCGCGCAGAAAGAGCGCTTGCGCCTTTTCAGATTCGGCCGAGGTTGGAAAACTGACCTTGCCTAACTTAACCTTCTGCTCAACCTCCTGCAGACCCCTGGCGCCGCTGGGAGCAGGCGCGTGCGCCATGACCCCAAACGCGGGGATTATCAGGGCAATAGTTAACAGGAACGCCTTTTTCATAGAATTTTTACAAGATCCCGTAAGAACCCGGCCCGGCGTCCGGCTTGGTTGAAGTCGACGAGTAAGCGGCCATGTCATCGTAGAGTATTCCTTTTGAGAATTGATTGCGGTCCATGCAATACGCCTTTGTGGCCATGATTACTCTCCTTTCAAGGTTTAAAATTCCAGTTTGAGGTTCAAGGTTGCCTGTACTTTGCTTGTACACTTAGTCGAACGGCGAGCGCCCGGATCGACATGCTTGCTGAAATTTTTTGTCTGAAGAAAAAAAGTAGGGCAGCAGACGTTTTCACTGCCTTGTGCGCTACTGCACCGATCGGTCTACGGGCTATCGGTCGCCCTCCATAGCCCGTCGACCAAGGCAGGAGCCGTTTCAACCGCGTAGTTCGCGCAGCCTGCGCTCGAGAAACCGTCGCTCGGGCTCCTGCCGGGTGAGGCTGTGAGCGTGTTGGTAGGCGGCGCGGGCTTCCGCCGTTCGCCCGAGCCGCCGGTACAGGTCTGCGCGCGCCGAGTGCGCCAGATAGTAGTCTGCGAGATCGCCCCGCGTCAGGATGGCATCGATGAGCGCAAGACCCGGCAACGGTCCGTCACGCATCGCCACCGCCACGGCGCGGTTGAGTTCGACCACAGGCGATGGATCGGCCCGCAGGAGAACATCATAGAGTCCGGCGATCTCGGCCCAGTTCGTCGCTGCGGCGTCGGGCGCGTTGGCGTGCACGGCAGCGATCGCGGCTTGCAGCGTGTACGGACCGAACCGGGGCAACGACAGCGCCCGTTCCACCAGCGCTGATCCTTCCGCGATGTCGTCACGGTTCCAGAGTGCGCGATCCTGGTCGGCCAGCAGGATCAAATCGCCGACCGGCGAACTGCGCGCGGCGCGCCGCGACTCCTGTAGCAGCATCAGCGCGAGGAGCCCCAGCGCCTCGGGTTCCGGCAACAATTCGATCAGCAGCCTGCCTAATCGAATCGCCTCGGCGGAGAGGTCGGCGCGCGTCAGGGACCCGCCCGATGACGCGGAATAGCCCTCGTTGAATATGAGATAGATCACGCGCAGCACGCTATCCATTCGATCTGGCAGCTCGGCCGGAGAAGGTACGTGATACGGAATGCGTGTATCACGGATTTTCGCCTTGGCGCGCACGATACGTTGGGCCAGCGTGGGCGCAGCGGTCAGGAAAGCGCGTGCGATCTCTTCGGTCGTCAGGCCGCACACTTCGCGCAAGGTGAGCGCCACCTGCGCGTCTGGCGGCAGGGCGGGATGACAGCAGGTAAAGATAAGCCTAAGCCGATCGTCCTCGACTCCTTCACCATCCGGCTCATCAGCAGCGCCGGCCGCCAGCCGTTCTTCCACATCGTCCGGCAACGGCTCGAATCGGGCCCGCCTGCGTATGCCGTCGATCGCCTTGAAGCGGCCGGTCGAAATGAGCCACGCCCGCGGATTGGCTGGTACGCCGTCGCGCGGCCATTGTTCCAGCGCCGCCCTGAAGGCGTCGTGCAACGCTTCCTCAGCGACATCGAAGTCGCCGAGCAGACGGATCAGTGTGGCAAAAACGTGGCGCGAGTGGGAACGGTAAATGGCGTCTACCGTCTCGCGCACTCGTTGGGTAAGCTGGGTAGCATCCTCATGTTGCATCAGAGTACCCGCAGCGCGCCGTAGCATTCATGGTATCTGCAAGAGTCTGTCTGATGAATTGTTGCCGAAATATCCCACAGTGCGCTCCGTACCGACTTCTATGACGCATGACCGTTTGCTGGAAGAAATTGTTACAAGTGCTCGTCGTTCAGGCCCAAACTCTTCAATTCAAGTCCCTCGATCTCCTGCAACGATTTGCCCGCGATCCCCTGCAGATCCCCATACATACCGACCGTTGCACCCATCACGCGCATAATTTGTTCTTCGCGCTTCGCCCATTGCTTCATTATCACCTTGCGTTCCTTATCGAGATCGTCCTGCATGGTGGAAAACGCTTCGACGATCGCTTCCACGCGCTGGCGAAACCGCGGTCCGGTGAGGTACTGGTAGACCATCTCCGTTTTGGTTTGCAAACCTTCCGAGGATTGCCGTGCCAGCGCAACTTCCAGTAATGATTGGCGCAGGACAAGCGCCACTGGCAGGGCTGCGCGAGGATGCGTTACCCAGACGCCATCCACCATTTCAAAGGTTTCAACTCCTTTTGGCAATATATGGCTCACGATTACGGCGATTTCCGCTTTTGCGGTGCGCTGGTCTTCCCGCAATTTAGCCAGCCACATATCGCTCCAGTTCCGGGTACGCTTGGTCTCCCACAGAATGGCGCCGCCCGGCTGTCCGTCCATGCCGATGACGCGGTGTAGCACGTCTCCGCCATAGTCGCCTTTAGGCACCGGCTCGATCGCATCGTAGGGGAATTTGGCGCGCAACAGATTTTCAAGCGCCAGCTCCTGCACTTCTCCCTGCAATTGCTGTGAACCCTGCTCAGCTCTGCGCTTCAGTTCTTCGATCTTTTGCTGCATCGATGCGATGGTTTGATCTTTTTCCATTACCTTAAGCTTGAGTCCGTCTTCCGCCTCACGCCTGGCCTGCGCGCGTACCTCGATTAGTCCATCCTGAACGCGCTTTTCTACGGTGAGTTCGAGCTCCCGCCTGGCATCGTCGAGTTCTCGCTGCTTTTTGATGAGTTCGGCTTGCACCTTTTGGGCGGCGGCCAGCTTCTCGTCGCGGCTTTTGAGTACTTCCTGAAGCTCTCCAAGCTCACGCGCCTTGTTGTCCAATTCGGCGGCGTTGGCAAGCTTTGCTTTTCTGGATTCGTCGGCAATAACGCGGGCACGTTCGGTATTCAACTGCGCGGCGACCCGATCGGCTACCTGATTATCCAGCGTGCGTCTGGCCTCGGTGATTTCTTTCTCTTTTTCGCGTATACCTTGTTCGCGCCTGGCGATCTCGTTGTTTTTCTGTAACAGCTGCTGTTCGAACTGCTTGCGCGTAGCATCGATCAGCGGCGCCGCGAGCGACTCGGTGAGCCGGATCTCGGTTTTGCAGTGGGGACAGGTAATGATAGGTTCCGTCATACTATGTTGTTCCTGAAAGATATCAAAGGACCTGGATTCACCATTCTCCGTCTCGTCTCTCATGAGAGGGGGTTTTGGCGTTTCAGATTGTGCTAATCCGGCGGTTGGACGTGTGCGATCCACCCGTCCAACCGCCGGATTTATGATTATAGGTCAAACGGTGGAACGGGCGGCGCCACGATGCAAGGTTTAGTTTTGCTGTGCGGGCGCATGTGCGATGGCGCACATATTTTCGGATATACTTGCCTTCATAATGACCGGGCGTATCACGATCAAGCGACAACTCTTTCCCTTAAGTGTATTGGTTATACGGGTTCGATTAGTCGAGAGAAGAATAATCCTAAATCCGGTAGTAGCGGCCTCACCCAGAAAGTGAGCGTCAAATAATACAAAATATCGTTATTAATCATGATGCTGATCTATTAAATGAGCGGTCAACTACCGGATTTAGGATAATAGAAACGGATATTTTTATATCATCACATAGGAGCGAAAACGATGAGCAACCAAAAAACTGAAAATGCGCCGTACGTTCTGCCGCCTCTGCCTTACGCGGATAACGCGCTGGATCCTGTCATTTCCGCCAATACGCTGAGCTTTCACTACGGCAAGCATCACAAGACCTATGTCGACAACCTGAACAAGCTGATAGCCGGGACGGAGCTTGCGGATTCGTCTCTGGAGGACGTAATCGCTTCAACAGCCGGTCAGGCGGACAAGACGGGGGTTTTCAACAATGCCGCACAAATCTGGAACCACACGTTTTACTGGAAGAGCCTGTCCCCAAAAGGTGGGGGTGAGCCCCCCGCGGCGTTGAAGAACAAAATCGAGGCTTCTTTCGAAACCGTGGAAGCGTGCAAAAAGGAACTGGCGACCGCGGCAACGACTCAATTCGGTAGTGGCTGGGCGTGGCTGGTGCAGGATGGCGACAAACTCAAAGTGGTCAAGACGAGCAATGCGGATTTGCCGTTGACCAGCGGACTGAAGCCGCTGCTGACTATCGATGTGTGGGAACATGCCTACTACCTGGATTACCAGAATCGACGTGTGGATTACGTCAATGCCGTACTCGACAAGCTGATCAATTGGGGTTTTGCGGCGGATAATCATGGGTAGCGCGTCCTGCGTGGCGCTGTGACCAAACAAATTCCGGAACAGCTGGAAGTTATCAAGCGTGGTTGTAGCGAGCTCCTGGTGGAAGAGGAGCTCGAGCAAAAGCTTGCCTTGGATCGGCCGCTCAGAATCAAGGCTGGCTTTGATCCCACGGCGCCGGACTTGCACCTGGGCCATACCGTTTTGCTCAACAAAATGCGCCAGCTGCAGGATTTAGGGCATCATGCCTGATTCCTGATTGGCGATTTCACCGGCATGATCGGTGATCCCAGTGGCAAAAATACGACTCGTCCCGCGCTCACGCGTGAACAGGTGGTCGAGAATGCGCAATCTTACGCGAACCAGGTCTTCCGCATACTCAGGCCCGAACAGACCGACGTGGTGTTCAATTCCACGTGGATGGACAAGCTCAATGCCGCTGATTTAATCAAGCTGGCGGCCACCCATACCGTTGCGCGCATGCTGGAGCGCGACGATTTTGGCAAACGCTATCGAAGCAACAAGGCTATCGCCATTCACGAATTTTTGTATCCGCTGATTCAAGGCTATGATTCCGTTGCCCTGAGGGCGGATATCGAACTGGGCGGCGCCGATCAGAAATTCAATTTGCTGATGGGACGGGAATTGCAAAAGCATTTCGGACAATTGCCGCAGTGTATTCTTACCATGCCGCTTCTCGAGGGGCTGGATGGCGTCAATAAAATGTCCAAATCCTCCGGTAACTATGTCGGCATTACCGAGAATTCTGCCCAGATATTTGGCAAGCTGATGTCTGTTTCCGATGAGTTGATGTGGCGTTATATCGAGTTATTATCATTTGAGCCTATCCGGGTTATCCGCCAGTGGCGGCAGGAAGTAGCACAGGGTCGCAACCCGCGTGACATCAAGGTAATGTTCGCCCAGGAAGTCGTTGCCCGTTTTCACAGCAAACGGGATGCGGAAATGGCATTAGCGGATTTCGAGGCACGGTTCCGGCGCGGTGCGCTGCCGGATGACATGCCTGAGACAGTGTTGCACACGGAAAATGAAGGCTTGCCCATCGCACAACTGCTCAAGCAAGCGGGACTCACCTCCAGTACAACAGAAGCATTACGCATGATCGGGCAAGGCGGCGTCAAATTGAATGGCGAAAAGGTCAGTGACAAAACTATTCAGTTGAATCGTGGGCAAACTGCTATACTACAAGTAGGCAAGCGAAAATTCGCGAGGGTAACCGTATCCTGATGGAGAGTATCGGGAAACGCCAAAAATCCCAGAAATCCCTTGACCCTCGGTTTGGTAGCTGTATAATCCCGCCTTTCGTTGTCTGGCTAGAAGTTTTCAGACAACCTCGTTCTTTAAAAATTTACAGCCGATAGGTGTGGGCATTTGACCGGGACACCTGGCTATTTTGTCTTTCGGGGCGAAATATCCGGGTAGCTTAAGAGTTGAAGTGCTCGCACGATGTAAAAAGATTCTGGCCGCTATCCTGATGATTCAGGATAGAAGCTGGAATTGTGGTAACACGTCAAGCGAGAGTTTTACCAGTATTGAACTGAAGAGTTTGATCCTGGCTCAGATTGAACGCTGGCGGCATGCTTTACACATGCAAGTCGAACGGCAGCACGGGGGCAACCCTGGTGGCGAGTGGCGAACGGGTGAGTAATGCATCGGAACGTATCCTTAAGTGGGGGATAACGCATCGAAAGATGCGCTAATACCGCATAATCTCCGAGGAGAAAAGCAGGGGATCGCAAGACCTTGCGCTTTTGGAGCGGCCGATGTCTGATTAGCTAGTTGGTGAGGTAAAGGCTTACCAAGGCTTCGATCAGTAGCTGGTCTGAGAGGACGACCAGCCACACTGGGACTGAGACACGGCCCAGACTCCTACGGGAG
>JAKDLC010000128.1 GCA_030453055.1 Nitrosospira sp. | reverse complement strand
CAACGTTGCGATCCCTGGTGTTAAGCGTACAGCAGGAAGAACACCAGAAAGCCCAATCGTATCTGCGTGACAGCCTTAACGCCATGGCCGTCAAGATGGGCGAGATGCAGGCGCAATTGTTGCGGCTTGATTCCGTGGGCGCAAGGCTGGCGGAGTTATCCGGGATCAAGCCTCAGGAATTTCTGTTCAATCAGAGCCCCGGACAGGGAGGGATACTCTCCACTCTGCCGGCTCAGGACATGTCGCTTTTAGAGTTCAACGATAAAATCCAGGAATTGTCGCTCATACTGGATGACCGGGCCGACAAGCTCGGCGCACTGGATTCTGTATTGATGCAAGACCGGCTCAAGAAAAAAATGATCCCGTCCATCATGCCGGTGAACACAAAGTGGTACTCCTCCGGTTTTGGCGTGCGCATCGACCCGTTCACCGGAAGAAGCGCTTTCCATGAAGGGGTTGATTTCACGGCTGCAACCGGCACCCCGATTGTGGCTGCGGCGGGAGGCATAGTCGTGTATTCCGGTTATCATCCCGAATATGGTAATATGATCGACATTGACCACGGCAACGATCTCGTCAGCCGTTATGCCCATGCATCCAAGCGGATAGTTACGCTGGGCCAGGTGGTGGTGAGGGGACAGAAGATCGCGGAAGTGGGCAGCACAGGCCGTTCTACCGGTCCGCATCTGCATTTTGAAGTCAGGCACAGGGGCGCACCGCAAAATCCGTCACGGTTCTTGAAGATGCCCGGTTGAGCCGGATTTAGGATTTTTACTCTGCTGCGGGGGGTGAGGCCAAAAACCTCACCCCTTGTTTTTTGGTCTGTTCAAATAGTTTTTTTCGGGATTTCATGCTGAACAACCTGCTCAAAAAAGTCTTCGGCAGCCGTAACGACCGGCTGATCAAACAATATTTCCAGTCCGTGGGCGCGATCAACGCGCTGGAAACCGGGATTGCAGCGCTTGGCGATGCTGAGTTGCGTGCGAAGACCGACGAATTCCGGCAACGCATCGCCGACGGAGCAACTCTCGATTCATTGCTGCCAGAGGGATTTGCGGTGGTGCGCGAGGCCAGCAAGCGAGCGCTGGGAATGCGCCATTTCGACGTGCAATTGATCGGCGGCATGGTGCTGCACAATGGCAGGATCGCCGAAATGCGAACCGGGGAAGGTAAGACATTGATGGCGACCTTGCCATCTTATCTCAACGCTCTGGCCGGCAGGGGCGTTCATCTGGTGACAGTGAACGATTATCTTGCCAAACGCGATGCGGAATGGATGGGACGTATCTATCAATTTCTTGGCGTCAGTGTCGGCGTCATCCTTTCTCAGATGGACCATGGCGATAAGCAGACCGCCTATGCCGCCGATATCACTTACGGCACCAACAACGAGTTTGGTTTCGATTACCTGCGCGACAATATGGTGAATCACCCTGCCGAGCGGGTGCAACGCAGACTCAATTACGCTATCGTCGACGAGGTGGATTCAATCCTGATCGATGAGGCGCGGACTCCACTGATCATTTCCGGCCAGGCGGAAGGTAATACCGAGGTTTATGTGCGCATGAATGCGCTGATTCCGAAACTCGTCCGCCAGGAAACAGAGAAGAGCCCCGGCGATTTTAGCGTGGATGAGAAAGCCCAGCAGGTACTGCTGAGCGAGGCGGGATTCGAGCACGCAGAAACACTGCTGGTCCAGGCCGGATTGCTTTCGGCGGGAACCAGTCTCTACGATCCCGCCAACATCAACCTTGTCCATCATCTTTACGCCGCCCTGCGCGCCCACGCCTTATTTTACCGAGACCAGCATTATGTGGTGCAGGATGGCGAAGTAGTCATTGTCGACGAATTTACCGGGCGGCTCATGTCGGGCAGGCGCTGGTCCGAAGGACTGCATCAGGCGGTGGAGGCAAAGGAAGGCGTCCCGATCCAGAAGGAAAACCAGACACTCGCCTCGATCACTTTTCAAAATTACTTTCGCATGTTTCAGAAGCTGGCCGGGATGACTGGTACAGCCGATACCGAGGCTTACGAGTTTCAGCAAATTTACGGGCTGGAAACGGTGATCATTCCGACTCATCGTCCAATGATACGCAACGATCGCATGGATCAGGTATTTCGCACCATGGAGGAAAAGAATCGCGCCATCATTGAAGACATCAAGGATTGCCAGCAGCGCGGCCAGCCTGTCCTGGTCGGCACCACCTCTATCGAGAACAACGAGCTATTGTCGGAATTACTGTCACGCGAGAAGTTGCTTCACCAGGTGCTCAATGCCAAGCAGCATGCAAGCGAGGCGGAGATTGTCGCCCAGGCCGGACGCCCGAAAATAATCACCATTGCCACCAATATGGCCGGACGGGGCACCGACATCGTGCTAGGCGGCAATCCAGAGCCTGAACGTGAGCGCATCCTCGCCGACGAGAATATGGGCGAGCCGGCGAGGCTTGAACGTGTTACAGAATTGCAAGCGCAGTGGCAACTCCTCCACGACGAAGTCCTGACGCAAGGTGGACTGCACATTATCGGTACCGAACGGCATGAATCCCGCCGGGTGGATAACCAGCTGCGAGGCCGCTCCGGCCGTCAGGGAGACCCCGGTTCCAGTCGTTTCTACCTGTCGCTGGAAGATCCGCTGCTGCGCATCTTCGCATCCGATCGCGTGGCCAATATCATGCAGAAACTCAATATGCCGGAGGGCGAGGCCATCGAGCATCCTTGGGTCACTCGCGCCATTGAAAACGCCCAGCGCAAGGTGGAAGCCCGCAATTTCGACATGCGCAAGCAATTGCTGGAATACGATGACGTCGCCAACGATCAGCGCAAAGTGATCTATGAGCAACGTAACGAACTCCTTGAATCCCGGGATATTTCAGAGACTATTACTGCAATGCGCGGGGATGTACTGGGTAGTCTCATCGCCCTGTATGTTCCGCCGCAAAGCATGGAGGAGCAATGGGATATACAGGGACTGGAAAAGGCGCTGGTTGCTGAATATCAGCTGCAGTTGCCATTGACGGCGTGGCTGGAGAAAGAGCCCGACTTGCATGAAGAGAACCTTCATCAGCGCATTGTCAGTATAGCGCACGAACATTATTCCGGAAAGGTAAATCAGGTCGGTATCGACGTCATGCACCAGTATGAGCGCGCCGTGATGCTGCAAAGCCTCGATATTCACTGGCGCGAGCATCTGGCGGCGCTGGATCATCTGCGTCAGGGAATTCATTTGCGGGGGTACGCACAGAAAAATCCCAAGCAGGAATACAAGCGCGAAGCTTTTGAGCTATTTACCGCCATGCTTGAGGAGATCAAGATAGAGGTCACCAAGACGCTCATGACGGTTCAGATCAGAAGTGAACAACAGGTGGAAGCCGTGGCGGAAACCCAGCGCGCGCCGGTGAACTTGCAGTATCACCATGCGGCTTACGAGGAGGCGCTGGGCAAGGAGGAAGGCCGCGAGGACCTTGCAGACCAAGCGTACCCGGCGAAGACTCAACCGTTCGTACGCCAGGGTGAGAAGGTGGGCCGCAACGATCCGTGTCCATGCGGATCAGGAAAGAAATACAAACAATGTCACGGCAAGCTCAGCTAACCCGGCAGGGCTCGCCATCACGTCAAACCCGCACAATCCGTCAACGAAACCGTTGACGCGTGTGTTGTCAATCTTGGGAATGAGCTTAACAGTCAGCCGCCGGATTTGGAATTATCGCTTCGTTTCTGAAAGTACTCGTCGTAGCGGAAAATATAGTCCTTGTCTTTTAGCGGCAGATGACATGCACGGCAGGTCGAGAGTTCATCCGGTGCTTTCGTTTTTCCGTCAGCCATATACATGGAGTATACCCAATCGCCATTCCTGAGCGCCGGGGGCGTAACGCTGTCGCCCCAGTCGGCGCCTTTGCCCATAACCGCCACTTTCAGCAATTCACCCTTGACAAATTTTCCATCGGCGCCCTTCAAGGGAGTGCCATCGGCTGCTTCACGCGCCTTGTAGATTTCCATTACAGAAATAGTCCCGTTGGGGAAGTCCTCACCCATTTTTGTGGTGTGCCCGATAGGGTTGATATAGATTTCGCGGACTTGTTTGGTGTCGGTCCGCTGTATCTCGGACAAGAATTTTGGCCAGCTCTTGTAGTTCGGGGGAACTGGCAACTCCCCGTCCTTGAATGTCCGGGTTTGCGACGCCGGCGGCGTCTGTGCGCACCCAAATAGCACGGTGGCCAACATCGTGGCCACAGCGACCCATTTAACAGTTTTCATCTGATTTTCTCCTATTGTCGAACGACACCAAGTATTTTGGGTTAACCCGGATGTTTCATAAATTCGCGTGATGATTGCGCAGGATTTTGTTTTGTAGGGGAATTTTGTGAAAGAGCGGCGTAGTGACTCATACGCCCGACTGAGCAAAATTCCCATACGAAACAAAAGACCAGCAAGGGCGCGCGTCAATTTATGAAACATCCGGGTTTAAATACTTTAACCGATATTTGCCGATCGAGTCTACCCATAATCCCGCCGGCGTGCATTTCATGCAATCGCCAACCCATTGTGACGCAGCAGCGCATCTATTTTCGGCCCCCGTCCCCGGAATGCGATGAACGATTCCAGCGCCGGACGGCTTCCGCCAACGGCGAGAATTTCATTCCGGAAGCGGGCGCCGGTTTCAGCATTGACCACGTCACCGGTTCGGCTTTCCTCAAACAGGCTGTAAGCGTCCGCCGATAAAACTTCCGCCCACTTGTAGCTGTAATAGCCCGCCGCATAGCCACCGCCGAAAATATGTGAAAAACTGTTGGAAAAACGATTGAATTCCGGCGGAATAATGACCGCTATCTGCTTGCGAATCTCATCCAGTAACTGCCGTGCCGTTTCTCCCCCATCGGGATTGAAGTCGAAATGCAGACGCATATCGAACAATGAAAATTCCAACTGGCGCAGCATTTGAAGTCCACTCTGAAAATTCTTCGCCGCCAGCATCTTGTCGAACAGCACCCGTGGAATAGGCTCGCCGCTATCGGCATGCTCAGTCATATCGCGCACCACTTCCCATTCCCAGCAGAAGTTCTCCATGAACTGACTGGGCAATTCCACAGCGTCCCATTCCACGCCATTGATCCCTGATACACCCAAGTCTTCCACTTGCGTGAGCAGATGGTGAAGGCCATGGCCAAATTCATGGAACAATGTTATGACCTCGTCGTGGGTGAACAGAGCGGGACGAATTTGACCATCGAGACGAACGGGCCCCGAGAAATTGCAATTCAGATACGCTACCGGCGCCTGGACGCCGAGCTCGCCGATTCCCCCGGCGCCAACGCGTCGACGGCTGATGGCGTCATCCATCCATCCTCCACCGCGCTTGGCGGGGCGCGCATAGAGATCGAGGTAAAATTGACCGATCGGTTTTCCTTCGGCGTCACTTATATTGAAAAATTTCACATCGGTGTGCCAGAGTTGAACATTGGCCGTATCCGCCGCAGGCTCAATAGTAATGCCGTAAAGATTTTCTACCAGCTTGAACATGCCCGGCAGCACGCTGGTCTCGGGGAAATACTGCTTCACTTCCTGTTCCGAGAATGCATAACGGTCAAGACGCAGCTTTTCGCTGGCGTAGGCCAGATCCCATGATTCCAGCTTTTCCAACTGCAGCTTGTCGGCGGCGAATTGACGTAATTCCGCCAAGTCGCGTTCAGCGTAAGGTCTGGCTCTGGCGGCAAGTTCGCCAAGAAAATCAAGCACCTGTTTAGGGGTCGAGGCCATTTTTGTTGCGAGCGACACCTCGGCGAAGCAATCAAACCCCAGCATCCGCGCTTCTTCCTTGCGTAATTCAAGTATTTTGCCGATGAGCGACGTATTATCCCATTCCACTTCGCCGAGCTCGCTGGCGCGGGTGGAATAGGCGTAATACATTCTTTCGCGCAATGCGCGATTGTCGGCGTATTGCATGACAGGCAAATAGGAGGGGGCGTGCAACGTGAATTTCCAGCCTGCGGCGCCTTCTTTTTCCGCAATCTCCCTTGCCGTTTGCAGAACATCGACGGGAATGCCGGATACCTCATCGACATTTTCCGCATGCAACATAAAATTATTGGTGGCATCGAGCAGGTTATCGTTGAATCGGGAAGAAAGCGCCGACAATTCCTCCTGAATCTGGAGAAAGCGTTCTTTTTCCGCCGGAGCGAGTTCCGCTCCGCCCAGGCGGAAATCTCGTAACTCATTCTCGATTATCTTTTTCCGCGCGCGACTCAGGCTCTCGAATTGCGGGCTATTGCGTAGCTGTTTGAATTTCTCGAATAATGCCTGGTCCTGCCCCAATTCGGCATAAT
>JAKDLC010000127.1 GCA_030453055.1 Nitrosospira sp. | reverse complement strand
GCCTTGCCCTGCACCCCAAAAACCGCACACTTCACCCCGTCCAACTACCGGATTCAGGATAATAACGTTTTTCGCAGCCTGCCATGAAACGTTTACTCCCGTTACTGCTTTGCTTTTTCGCACTTCCCGCAGGCGCCCAGCCGCCCCCGCATGACGCGGCGCCGCAATCCGCGTTGGCCGTGGCGGCCAAGTCTTACATTCTCACCGACGTTCAAAGCGGGCAGACATTGGCCGGCCAGAATGTTCATGAACGCGTTGAACCCGCATCGCTTACCAAGCTGATGACAGCGCACGTTGTCTTTTCAGCCCTTCGGCAGAAACGGGTCACCTTGACCCAAACCGTGCCCGTATCCGAGCGTGCCTGGCGTACGCAAGGGTCCCGCATGTTCATAGAGCCCAACAAGCCGGTGACGATTGACGAACTGATGCGCGGCATGATCGTGCAGTCCGGTAATGATGCGTGCATCGCGCTGGCGGAAGCGGTCGCCGGTTCGGAGGTTGTCTTCGTGCAGATGATGAACAAGGAGGCAGGGCGTTTAGGCATGAAGAACACTCGCTTCGCCAATTCCACCGGCCTGCCGCATCCCGAGCATTACACTACCGCGCACGATCTCTCCTTGCTGGCGGCGGCCATGATCCGTGATTTTCCGGAATACTACCCGCTTTATTCGTTGCGGGAGTATACCTACAACAAGATCACCCAGCCCAACCGGAATCGTCTGCTGTGGCTCGATCCCAACGTGGATGGCCTTAAGACGGGGCATACCGAAGCCGCCGGCTATTGTCTCATCACTTCCGCCAAACGCGGCGAGCGGCGGTTGATTTCCGTGGTGATGGGAACCGTCTCCGATAATGCGCGCACCATGGAAAGCCAGCGCCTGTTGAATCACGGTTTCCAGTTCTACGACACCGTGCACCTGTATCGGAAGGAACATGAGGTGGCCGCCATCCCGCTATGGAAAGGCGCACAGAACAAGCTCAAGACGGGATTCGATCACGATGTTTATTTTTCTCTCCCCAAGGGCCAGTCCGATAAGTTGAAAGCCAGAATGGAGTATAAGCAGCCTTTGATCGCCCCTATCAATGCAGGACAAAAAGTAGGGTTGGTGAAGTTCACGCTCGATGGCAAACCGATGGCGGAACATCCGCTCGTGGCGCTGGAAAACGTGAATGTGGCGAATATATTCGGCCGCGCCTGGGATAGTATGCAAATGTTGTTTAATTGATGCGAATAAGTGTGAAGTGTGAATTGGCGCGCACCGGACTTCGCTACCGGGTTTATTTACAAGGGCCATCATGATTTATCTCAACGGTGATTTCATGCCTATCGAGGAAGCCCGCATCCCGGTACTGGACAGGGGTTTCATTTTTGGCGACGGTGTATATGAAGTCATCCCGGTGTATTCCCGCAAGCCCTTTCGTTTGGCTGAACACTTGCGCCGCTTGCAGCACAGCCTCGATGGCATTCGTCTTTTGAATCCACACTCCGGCAAGGAATGGAGCCGCCTGGTCGAACAAATCATCGCCGGTAACGAAAGTGATGATCAGTCCCTCTATTTGCACGTCACCCGTGGCGTGGCCAAGCGCGATCATGCTTTTCCCAAGGGCGTCAGGCCTACCGTATTCATTATGAGTAATCCGCTGCCGGCGCCGCCGAGGGAGTTGCTCGCTACGGGCGTTGCCGTCGTCACAACCAACGACAACCGATGGCTACGCTGCGACATTAAGGCAATTTCGTTGTTACCCAATGTGTTGTTACGACAAATGGCGATTGATGCGGGCGCGATAGAAACCGTGCTGCTGCGCGACGGCTTTATGACCGAGGGTGCAGCCAGCAATATTTTTGTGGTAAAAAACGAAATTCTGCTGGCCCCACCGAAAAATCATTTGATGCTGCCCGGCATAACCTACGATGTTGTGCTTGAATTGGCGGCTGCAAATAAAATCCGGCATGAAGTGAGAGCGGTTTCGGAGTATGAAGTGCGTACCGCACAGGAACTCCTGCTGACATCCTCAACGAAAGAAATCATGCCCATCACCCGTCTTGACGGAAAATCGGTGGGCGATGGCAAACCGGGACCAATATTCGCGATGCTGTACCAGCTCTACCAGAATTACAAGATCACGGTAATGCGCGGCAGCGCTGCATTTTGAGGGTGCTCCTTTAGAGGTTCCGAGCCCATGAACACATCCGCGCAGCCTTCATTAATCGAATATCCATGTGACTTTCCCGTTAAAATCATGGGACGTGTGGATGGTTTACCGGTGAAGCCGATCACTTACCTCAAGCGCGATACTATTCTGCCTCGCGCCCCGGATGATTCCGTTACCGCCGCGTCAACGGAGCAGTGCCGGCAAGCCTTCACCCAGGCCGTGCTGATGATCGTGAAACGTCATGCCCCGGATTTTGAGGAGGCGAGCCTGGAAGTCAGGATCAGCAAAAAAAATACGTACCTGAGTCTCACCTGCACCATTCGCGCAATTTCTCGTGCACAACTGGATGCGCTATATCAAGAGCTGTGCCAGCATCCCATGGTAGTGATGGTATTATGAGTATTTTGAGCCCTGAATAATCCCAGGATACGCATTGGAACATGGACACCTTATGCCTGGAACCAAACCTTGAACGAAGGACGAAGGGTTCAAGCATCAAAATCGGATATGCCGGCCTGACGGACTATCTCACTACGTGGCGCGCAATGAAAGATTTTACGGCATCACGCACGGAGAATACGCTCGACGAGATCTGGCTGTTGCAGCATCCGCCGGTTTACACCCAAGGCGTCGCGGGTAGACCGGAACACCTCCTCCGCAACGATGGAATTATCGTGATACGGACAGATCGCGGCGGCCAAATCACGTACCATGGCCCTGGCCAAATTATTGCCTACCTGTTGCTGGACATGCGCCGTCTCAAACTTGGCGTGCGCGAGCTGGTCAGAAAGATGGAAGGCGCCGTGGTAGACTTGCTGCGGGACTACCATGTCGACGCGGAAGGACGAGTGGCCGCGCCCGGCGTGTACGTGGATGGTGCAAAAATCGCGGCGTTGGGGTTAAAAATAAAAAACGGCTATTGCTACCACGGCCTTGCTCTCAATGTGGACATGGATATGAGTCCGTTTGCGGCAATTAACCCCTGTGGCCATTCGGGTTTACGCGTAACGCAAACCCGAGACCTCGGGGTAGCTGACGGGTTGAGAACGTTGAGCAACAAACTCGCCGATAAACTGCAAATGAGATTAAACCCAAAAATAGAAATTTATCAGGAATAAGCTCCTTTTGTCATGACCACTGAAACCCGCCAGAAAGGTGCGGCTAAAACCGCACGCAATCCCATTAAAATCGTGCCGCAATCGCAGAGTGAGCTGTTGCGTAAACCGTCATGGATACGGGTGCGCTCGTCCAACAGTCAGGCGTTCCACGAAGTCAAACGAATTTTGCGGGAACAGAAACTGCACACCGTGTGCGAAGAAGCTTCCTGCCCCAATATCGGCGAGTGTTTTGGTAAGGGCACCGCCACTTTCATGATTCTGGGCGACCTTTGTACCCGTAGATGTCCTTTCTGTGACGTGGCGCATGGCAGACCGCTGCCGCCGGACGCCACAGAGCCGCTGCATCTGGCGAAATCCATCGCCGCCATGAAGCTGAAATATGTTGTCATCACCAGTGTCGACCGCGATGATCTGCGCGACGGCGGCGCCCAGCATTTTGTGGATTGCATAAGTCAGGTTCGAATCCATTCCCCGCAAACAAAAATAGAAATTCTCGTGCCGGATTTTCGCGGAAGGCTGGAAGTCGCGCTGGAAAAATTATTTGCGTGTCCGCCTGACGTGTTGAACCATAATCTCGAAACCGTGCCGCGCCTCTACAAGCAGTGCCGCCCTGGCGCGGATTACGCGCATTCGCTCAGATTGCTGAAAGACTTCAAGGCACGTTTTCCGGGAATCCCCACCAAATCCGGGTTAATGCTGGGCCTGGGAGAAACCGACGAGGAAATTCTTGAAGTGCTGCGTGATTTGCGCAAACACGATGTCGAGATGCTTACAATCGGTCAATATCTGCAACCCAGCACCGGACATTTACCCGTGTTGCGTTATGTGCCGCCGGAGGGGTTCAAGGCATTCGAGCGCGCCTCGATCGAGATGGGTTTCAGCAATGCCGCCTGTGGTCCGATGGTGCGTTCCAGTTACCATGCCGATCAGCAGGCGCATGAGGCGGGCATAGGCTGATCTAACCTATCCTATCCGCCTTTGCTGCCGTTAAACGTACCGGCTCAATTTAGACGACAGATAAGGATTCTCGAATAATGAAATAACGCTCCCGATAGGAGGTCCCCCATGCGTACCACTGCCGTTTTTTTTGTTTGGTTTTTCGTTTTCGAGCCTGCCTTTGCTTCGGGAATCGATGCGCTTTCCGGCGAAGAAGCAACCGATGGCTTAAAGCAGGCGCTTACCCAGGGAGCCAGCGCAGCAGTCGACAAACTGGGGGTAACCAACGGGTTTCTTGAGAATCCAAAGGTCAGGATTCCGTTGCCCGGAGCGCTACAAAAAGCGGAAAAGACGATGCGCACCTTTGGCATGAGCAAGTATGCTGATGGGCTGATCGTGGCCATGAATCGCGCCGCGGAAACCGCGGCGATGGAAGCCGAGCCGCTGCTGGTGAATGCAGTGAAAAAGATGTCGATGGAGGACGCCAAAAAGATACTTACCGGGGGTGATGATGCGGCCACCCAGTACTTCCGCCGTACTACTTCGGAGGAACTGGCTCAAAAATTTCTGCCTATCGTCAAGAATGCGACAGACCAGGTGGGTCTGGCCAGGAAATACAATGAGTTTGCCGGCAAGGGTGCGAAATTCGGCCTGATAGCGGAAAAAGACGCCAACATCGAAAGCTACGTTACACAAAAAACACTGGATGGCCTTTATACGATGATGGCGGAAGAAGAACGCCTTATCCGTAACGACCCGATGGGTCAGGGCGGCGAATTGCTGCAAAAAGTATTCGGATCGCTGAAGTAACCACAGTCCAGTGGGCGTGAGGATTTTGATCAATCAAATTTTAGCGGCTGGTGACTGGCGTAGTGACGTTGACGAATTTGCCGAAAATATGATCGAGCTTGTCCCGGTATTTTAACCGGGGGTCCTCCCTGTACGCGTCCGCAAGTTCGAGCACTGCCTTGTTGAAGCTCTCGTCGCCAGTCGGAACGGCCAGCGTTACCGCTCCGTATTTGGTGAATTCGTCGTTCCAACGCGCACGTACCGCTTCCCAGAAGTCGGACGTCGATTTCCAATAGGCCAGGGCAGGTCCAAAATCGTAGCCGTCAATGCGTCGGTACTCGTTGAAGCCGAACTCGCGGACCAATACCATGTCTTTTCCGTCTTCCCCGCGTATTACCTTGGTGTTGTCCTGCTCGTGTGTCCAGCCCTGCGGGGCGATGGTGTGACGATTTTCGGCGTTGATCAATTGGTAGTCGCTGCGCGTGGTGTATTCGCGCCGAGGCAGCGGCCGCCAGCTGCGCTCCGCAGTCCAGGTTGACACGCCATACCGGTGATTCCACTTGCCGCTGCCGGAATAACGCGGCGCGTCATTGACTTCGTAGACCAATTGTGTCCACGTGCCCGGTACCGTGGCGGCATCGCGTTCTCGCTGCTCGAAGCGCTGATTGCCTGTGTAAGTCCAGTACGCCGGTAATTCGTATACCCAATCCTGACGCCAATGCTTGGTTACGGCGCCGGCGCGCGTTACGAGAATATGTTGTAACGAAATCCGCTTGCCCGTGTCTTCGACCAGCACGACGAGCTCAAAACCGGTGCTGCGCTTGGGTTCCTTGCGCTCGTAGCCGGGTTTTAACACTACCGTCTCGTCGAACTTGAACTGGACCTGATATTCGCCCAGCATTGCGAGAATAGCCCGGCGATCGCAGTCGAACGTGCGTTCATCGGCCGCACAGCCGGCAACCGGGCGCTCAACAGTTGGATAGACTGGCGGATTGCCAGATGCATCAGGTTTTGTCAGATGAGATTTGCCGGCGCAAGCGGTGAGCAGAGGCAGCATGAGCAGGCTTGTTGCAATTACAAGTGAACGTTTCATGAATATCTCCGTGTAAACGAAGCTTGAGCGATCGGTAAAAAGTGGCGTCAGGCTCGTGTTTGCCGCAGCTGAATCCACTGATACGGCAGGTTCTTAATCCACTTATTCATTAGCGTAAATAATAACTATTATTATTTACAGTGTAAATAGCGATTCTGAATGCGTGAGTCATGGGTTTTTACCCGACGCGGGCGTATGAGTCACTACGCCACTCCCTCACAAAATCCCCCTACAAAACAAAAT
>JAKDLC010000126.1 GCA_030453055.1 Nitrosospira sp. | reverse complement strand
GAAAGGCGCCACGCTGCAATAATATCATCATATTCCGGGAATACAGGGCAAGGCCGGGTTAGCGCAACTAACCCGGCCTTGCCTTTGTTCATTCTGGCCGCCAATATCGCCGCAGACACGGCGATGTCATATGCCATGACGTAATGAGTTTACGTTTGATTCCACAATGGAATTCCTTATATTTCATGCGGCGCAATGCGCTTTCGCTTATTGTGCCCTACATCTTATTGCGACCTACATCCTCTCATCCTCCACATCATTGATTCGTCTTGTTATCCCATTCAGATCGGCTCGGGAACAAACAACAGGATACCCAAGCTTTACATTTCCGGCTTCTTTGCTATAAAAGGAGTGCGATATCCATAGGCAATAACGGATATTGTCTGGATGTCAGGCGGAAAATTCATTGAAGCGCCCCGCCATTTTATTTGCGAACAGTTGCCGGCTGTTTATCTGAGGGAAAAATGAACCCATTGATTTACATTTTTCTGATCGGATCGACCTTGTTTAATACCGCGCCCGTCCTTGCGCAAGATAATGTTGACCCTGCAGCCCATAGCGATGCTGACCGTGCCGTTAATATCATTCTCTCCAGTGATGGGAGGGGCCTGGATAACGCCGCATTGCGATCAGTCCGTAAGTTTGTCGGGCGCGCAATCCCCGCCGATACATTCGACACGTTTGCTGTTTATAGCCCCAGAGCAGGTGGACCGATCCCGATCGAAGGCGGCTTGAGCGCATGCGCGGAAGCCGGTTTTAACACAACGCCAAAACGGTTCAATACTTTTGTCAGTCAATTGCGTTCCATTCGTCCCAAGGCGGGAACCTTGCTTAGTGTGGAGTCAACTGCGCAATGTAAGCCAATTGATTCCAGTGGTTCCGTGGGGCCATCAAGCTGCGGGGGTGTCGCGGGAAAAGTCTGTCCCGATGCACAACAGTACTGTGATTTCGGTACCGGTCAATGCAAGGCGCCGGATGTGCAAGGCAGGTGCAAGAATAAGCCGACCATTTGCACGCGGGAATTCAGACCTGTTTGCGGTTGCGACGGCAAGACTTATGCGAACGCATGCACGGCGGCAAGTGCGGGAGTATCCGTTGAGCACGAGGGTGAATGCAAGAAGTCCGAACCACAAGCATGCGGTGGAATTGCGGGGATTCTGTGTCCGCGTGGCGAGGCCTGCGTGGACGATCCCCATGACGAGAGCGACCCCGAACGCGGTGGAGCCGACTGTCCGGGGATCTGCAAAGGCAAATAGGCTGCGAGAGCCCAGTATGCCTATTCCGTTCACACAATCGAGGGCTAATGTTAGGAAGCGCACAGAGGATATTGCAAAGAACAGCTAATAATCGAATGGTTTTCGCCGTTAGGATAAGTGTGTGCAGTTAACGATCAAACACAGCGACGATGGAAGCGCTTTCTGCATAGCCCTCACCCCATATTCCAATATTTGAAAGGTCATATTTTGTCGAACAAATCAGATATCAGAACAGGCCTTGGGCGTGAAAGAAAACCTGGCGTAACAGCCGAAAAAACTGATGCCGGGCTCGTCAATGAAGCGGAAGCGCCTCAGCCAGCGGAGCATGACGTGCGCGAACAAAAAAATCATTATCAAAAGATTTCCACTGCGGCTTATTACCAAACTGAACAGCGCGGTTTCGGCGGTTTTGATGAAGCGCACGATTGGCCGGAGGCCAGGATGGAAGTGGATGAGGCACCTGGGGCGGATGAGGCGCCTGGGGCGCCTGGGGCGCCATATAGCGAAGGCGACTGACCGCAAGTCTTCGTGACCGAGTGGAAATGCGGTGTTGAGTAATTTTATCACTTACCCCGGATGTCCGCCTACTGCAAACGGAAGGTTATATTTCTCGTCATGGGAGGTCCGCCATGGACACACAAAGCAAGGCTGCCGGCTTTCACCCGATTTCCCGTCGTGACAGCTTGTTTGAGGAGCGCGTGCATGATGACCTGAGCGTAGACTGGACGCGTTGATAATCAACGGAATGGCCGAAAGAGATCGATTTCCGGCACTCTTATGAAACGTAATCCAGAAGGGAGGCATTATGGCTGTCGGCGAAATTTGTAACCGCGATGTCATTATTCTGCAGCGTGACGCGACCATTCTGGATGCGGCCAAACTCATGCGCCAGCATCATGTTGGCGATGTACTGGTGGTGGAAGAGCGCGGTGATGTCCGGGTTCCCGTAGGGATTGTCACCGACCGCGATCTCGTCGTGGAAATCATGGCTACCGGGCTTGATCAGACGGTTATCACAGTGGGCGATATCATGGTGTCAGGGCTGGTCACGGTGAAAGAAAACGCGGGTATCTTCGAGACGATCCAGACTATGCGCAGCAAGGCGGTAAGGCGAGTACCGGTTGTCGATGAACAGGGTGCGCTGGCGGGTATTCTTGCGCTGGATGACTTGTTGGAATTGCTGTCGGAAGAGTTGCTCGCCATTGCCAAGCTGGTAACGGTTCAGCAAAAGAAAGAAACAAGGAGCCGTCATTAATACGCCGCATTTCTCCCGGTGGGCGCGAGCCGCGATCCTGTTGGGAATTACCGTCAACTTCCTGTTGGCTGAAACGACTGGCGCGGCCGGAGCAGGCTCTCTTGCGAGCCAGACGGAAAAAACAGAGAAAAAGGAGAAAGCCATTATGCCCATGACTATCACGTCGTCATCCTTTCCCCACAATGGCGTCATTCCCGCTCGCCACACCTGCGAGGGCCACGATACCTCGCCGGAGCTGTTCTGGGAAGACGTACCCGAGGGTACGAAAAGCCTGGTTTTGATCGTGGACGACCCGGATGCGCCTGATCCCGCTGCGCCGACGAGAACGTGGGTGCACTGGGTCTTGTACAACATTCCAGCCAATACAGCCGGGCTGACCGAGGCAATTGCAGCGACAGCTCTCCCGGCAGGAACTCTGGAAGGGCTGAATGACTGGCAGCATACCGGCTATGGCGGGCCGTGCCCGCCGGTGGGCAGACATCGCTATTTTCACAAGCTCTACGCGTTGGATACCGTGTTGCCGGATTTGAAGCAGCCCACCAAGGCAAAGCTGGAGAAAGCGATGGAAGGCCATGTGCTTGCCTATTCCGAACTGATCGGGTTGTATCAGAAGCGCCAATAACGCCTACAAGGTGTGGATGAAAAAACGTTCGTATTTCCCGGCGGCGGACAAGTTTCGGTAGATGTGGCGTGGCGTCCAGGCGGCGGCAGAGCAGGAAGCGTCCACGAGCGTCCTGACGTGTAAGACGGACAAGCGCAAATCAGTTATTTCAGAGATCACAAGTATTCACGGCAGCAACTCTTCCTATTTCCACTTTAAAGGTTAAAGTCTTGACATAATTTCTTGTCACGCTGCACTTCGCTCATGGTTCGACCTTTACGCCTACGCAGAGCTCCGCCATATATCTCCGTTTCATGGAAATTTTCTATGATAGACAATTACGAGTTTTTACTCGATAGATGATTGTGCTTGAATCCATAAGGGAGATAGGATGCAGTATAATTTCGAGTGGGATCTCAATAAGGCTAAAATCAATATTAATAAGCATGGTGTCAGCTTCGAGCGCGCTGCCGAGATTTTTCTTGATCCGTTACAGATGGTAATTTTCGATAGCGAGCACAGTGAGACCGAGGAATGTTGGGTGACACTCGGTAAAACAACAAACGATGGGTTTTTGTTAGTGGTGGTACACACCTTTGAGGAGCATGAAGACAGTGCCACCATCCGTGTTATCTCTGCCGAAAGGCCACTATCCACGAGCAACGGCAATATGAGGAATGCTGATGAAAGAAGAATATGATTTTTCCAAAGGTACGCGCGGCAAATTCTATCAATCTGAGGCCCAATTAAATCTGCCAATGTATCTTGATGCGGACATTCTGGATTACCTCTCGATCAAGGCCAAAGCTAAAGGCGTTGCGGTTAATGAAATTGTCAATGATTTGCTGCGTAAAGATATAGCGTTGATTGAGGGGATGAATTGAAAACGAAAGGTTGAAAGTCTGTTGGTTCTAATTTCTAATTTATTAAGAATTCTCAGGTAACCAGCCTTGCCCATGCCGGACACATTAGGATTAGCAGCCATAATCTGTCGTTCCAACCATCCATTTGAGGAGGGACGAATCAGCGCATAAGACGAGGGCTTACCGGCTCCACTGATTTATCACGTCGTGGATCTGCGCCGGTTGGAATACGACGTCCGATGCCCAAACGCCAAACCCCCCTTTAGCGTTAATCGCCTTCACCCACATATCCAGCGCCGAGCGCTTTGCGCGATTCTGCGCGGAATCCTCGCCTTTGATTTCCAGCACCAATGTTTTGCCGGTACTCAGCCTGATCAAAAAATCCGGCACAAAACGCCGCCGCGCACCATTCCATAGGTAATAAACCTGAAAGCCCAGGTGGTCATTCTTCGCATAAGCAATAACGTTCGCGTTTTTCTCCAGAAAATTTGCCGCATACTGCTCCCATGCACTATCCGCAATCATGTGGCTGATTTGCGATTTTCCGGTTGCATGGCATGGCCTGGTGGTATACCAGGCACGCATGTAACGCGTCGATCCGATAGGCGATTCTTCATCGAATACCGGCTCCATACGCTCGGTGTTTTTCTCATCCACGTGACGCAGCAGGTGCTGAACAATCTGATCGGCGTGCAATGAAAAAAGGATGCGCTTGCGAAGCGGCTCCTGATGGAACAACGACGGAATCACCAGCTTGCCGGAAGCAAAGAACCGCTCCACCAGCCGGATCATCTGCACCACCAGAAAATCGGGGTTGCCTTTAAATCTGCCGCGCAATTCCTCGAATGCTTTGCGCGCCGCCTTGAAGGTCAACCGTTGCAGGCGGAAGTCTTCGGGCATTTTCTCCAGATCGATCTCATGAATCTTGTTCCAGTCCGTCGCGCCGTTCAGAGCGGGCGCAATTTCCGCGCTGATGGGCGTCTGTGCCGGGTCGAGCGTAAGCGGTTCAACTTGGTCCCAATCGATGGTCAGCAGCGGGCGTACGATCGCATCCACGCGCAACACATTGGGCCAGCGTATTTCCAGCGTATTGCGCTCATGCAGCGACTCGATTTGGGTACTGGCTCTTGGCGGCGGCGGAGCATCTCCGCCTTCTTCCACACTTTGGAAGATCGACAGCGGCACCCCGAATATATTCACATACTCCGGCAGGAAAAGTCCGTTCTCGTCCGTATCGTAGGACACCCGGCGCAAACCGCGTCCGATCACCTGCTCGCACAATAACTGGCTGGTAAAGGCACGCAGCCCCATGATATGCGTCACGTTCTTGGCATCCCAGCCTTCGGACAGCATCGCCACCGAAATCACGTTCTGCAAATCCTGCCCGGCCGTTCCGCGTTTGCCAACGTTATCCACGATTGCGCGCAGCAGCTCTTCCTTTTTCATTTCGCGCAATGCCGCCTTGCGCGTTTCCGGAATACCGGCGGATTCCACGATCTGCCGCAGCGCGGCTTCGTAGTCGCGGTCGGTAGTGGCGGATTCTCCCACCTCGGCTTTTTCCAGCACCTTCGAATCCACCCGCAGCGTGCGTGCCGGGGCGTGCAATTCCGACAAGTGGGCATCTCCCTTGCGGAAATAATGCTCGATGCGCGCCGCCGTCTCGGTTCGATTGCATACCGTGAGCATAACGGGTGGTGAAGTGTGTCCCGCTTCCCGCATTGCTTCAAGGCCGCGCGCCAGTCCGCACCCAGCAAAGTGTAGGCGTCCTGCACCAACTTCGGCAGCGCTTCATGCGGCTCGGCCTTGCGCTTCAGGTCGTCCGCCACGTCGGCTTCCCGAAAAATATGGTACAGCCTGGAGCGGTAATCCTTGGTGTTCGGCAGCGCGTCGTCGCGGATCACCACGCGCGGCGTCTTCACCAGGCCGCCTTCAATGGCATCGTTCAGGCCGAAATCAGACACGACCCAATCGAATAGTCCCGCTTCGGTATTGGTTTTGCCGGTCGGCGCGAACGGCGTCGCCGACAGGTCGAAACAGCGTTGAATGCGGCGCATCTTGTGAATACGGTCCAGCCCCTCGATCCAGCGCGTTGCTTCCTCAAGATCCACTCCCCACGCTTCAGCGTCCTTTTTGCTGATTTTGATCTCGGCAGGTT
Organism: Nitrosospira sp.; assembly: GCA_030453055.1. Lineage (GTDB taxonomy): Bacteria > Pseudomonadota > Gammaproteobacteria > Burkholderiales > Nitrosomonadaceae > Nitrosospira. The sequence continues at coordinate 222 of JAKDLC010000126.1, read as the reverse complement.
TGCGATAGGCATGGTGCGCCTCATCATTGATGATCACCAGATCCCGGCAGGCAGCCAGTTTGCCCAGCACACGCCGCGTAAATGCCTCGTCGCTCTCTTTGCCTTTCTTGATCACTGACCGGTCCTGCTCCTTGAGCGGCATGAGCGCATGCCAATTCTCGATCAGTAATTCCATCCGGTTGAGTTTCTGGCGCATCGCTTCCGACGGACAGAGGTTAAAGA
>JAKDLC010000125.1 GCA_030453055.1 Nitrosospira sp. | reverse complement strand
TCTGATCGATGCGGCATCAGTAGCCGATATCATCGGCATTCCTTTGGAAGCCGTCAATTTCTCCGCTGAATACAAAGAACGTGTATTTAACCGGTTCCTTGCCGAATACAAAGCGGGGCGAACACCCAACCCGGACGTACTGTGTAACGCCGAAATCAAGTTCAAGGCGTTCCTCGACCACGCGGTCGGTCTCGGCGCCGATTATATCGCAACCGGCCATTATGCCCGGGTACATGAAATGGATGGCGTGTTCCAACTGCTGAAAGGCGAAGACGGAACCAAGGATCAGAGCTATTTTCTCTATCGTTTGAACCAGAATCAGTTATCCAGAACGCTATTTCCTGTTGGCCATCTTTACAAACGCGATGTGCGGAAAATCGCCAGGGACCATGGACTGCCGAATTTCTCCAAGAAAGACAGTACCGGAATTTGTTTTATCGGCGAGCGCCCGTTCAGGGAATTTCTCAACCGTTATGTGCCGCATGAGCCGGGAGAAATACAAACTCCGGACGGCGCCGTCATGGGGCGACATCTCGGCTTGATGTACTACACTATTGGTCAACGGCAGGGATTGGGCATTGGCGGAACAAGAGACGGTGATGGCGAGCCCTGGTTCGTTTCAGCCAAGAACGTAGCACGAAATATCCTGATCGTGGTGCAAGGTCATGATCACCATGACTTATTCCGGCCTGCGCTCACCGCTATCGATGTTACATGGATAGGCGGCCGCACGCCGCATTGCAACTGGGTTTACGCCGCCAAAACCCGTTATCGTCAACCTGATGCGCCCTGCGCCATTACGTATGGCGGTCACGACAAATGCAGAATCGAATTCGCCCAGTCCCAGTGGGCTGTGACGCCGGGACAATCAGTGGTGGTTTACGAAAGCAAGGTATGTCTTGGAGGAGGCGTGATCGCCGGATGAATCAGGTTTCATCCACCTCCACTATAGTCTATGTAAGGTGTCCAATACTACCGCAACGCTTCTTATTTTTTGCAACGGAGCCGTCTAACACTAAAACGCAGCATAAATTTGACAACTTGAAAAGCATTCAGTACATTCATTTGGTCTAGCGGAGAAGGTCGTTTATTTTTCCTGGACCATTTTCTTGATTTTTGAAATTGGGTACTTTAAAACTATCGTTGATCTAACCGGGCTAAATATAACGGTGATAACAACTTCTTTAAGGAGAGAGAATCATGGGACGATATAGTCGGATTGCAATAGCAGCTTCTCTATTTTTACTTCCTGTATCTGTTTTTGCTGCTGGATATGGCGCGGCAGGTTGTGGACTGGGATCAATGGTCATGGGATCACAACCAGGCGTAGAGCAGATTTTTGCTTCAACAACCAATGCGACATTAGGAAGCCAAACTTTTGGAATTACGTTCGGAACCTCCAATTGCGGTGACCATGGATTAATAAAAATAACCAAAGAACGAGAAGTGTTTGCGCAGGAGAATTACACGAGTCTGGTTAAAGAGATGGCGCAAGGTAAAGGGGAAAGCTTATATACCCTGGCCAGTTTGTATCAATGTCCCGCAGGAAGCCATCAAGAGTTTGGCACGATGGTTCAGGCCAAATTTGATAGTTTGGTACCGAGTGATCAAACAACTTCAACTGAGTTACTGAGTCAGCTTGAAAATCAATTAACTCGACATCCCACACTTGCAAAGTCATGTAACATCAAGCAAGCCGCAGCAAATCAGTAAATGACAAGCGGGTATAGGTTCGCCTATACCCGCCTGGTTTCCATATCGTTGCCACTCCTATAACTTCGCTGTGCGGCATATCTGTTTCGTCGTTGGGTTGCTTCTCGGTTTTTGCTTATATCCTGTAACTGTCCATTCCAGACAGCAAGACGCTGTCAACTACTTGGCCGAACTGCAACAGCAAGCCAAGCAAAGAAAACTCGCCCATGAACGCGTTTGGCAGCTGCTTTTAAAGTACGACACGCGACTTTTAGGTGGCATGATTAGTGAAGCCGATGGAATGGAGTTCTTTAATTCTCCCCAAGGCAAAACTGATCCGGAAGCAGAACTCGCAGCGACTCTTGCCAGCTTCTTTGTTCCGGTAGCCGAGATTCCGGAAGGCAAGGAGCATCCACAGTGTAACTTTCCCGCCCGATTCAAATGGTTGAATCAGCAATTAGCATTCGACTCCCGACTGGAAATACAAGCATGTGATCGACTCGATCGCTGGATGAAAACTTTGGATCCGACCGGGGCAACATTAGTATTTGCTTCTTATTTCCTGAACAACCCGGCATCCATGTTTGGTCATACCCTCATGCGGATCGATAGCCGGAGAATGGGTAGCGGCAACAATTTAATGAACTATGGTGCAAATTATGCTGCGGTTCCGGATACCGAAAATGCGTTTTTATATGCGATAAAAGGTTTGATAGGTTCATTCGAAGGCCGATTTGCAATTTTCCCTTATTACACTAAAGTGCAGGAGTACAACAATTGGGAAAGCCGGGATCTCTGGGAATATGAGCTCAAGTTCACCGAAGACCAGTTGAACATGATGCTTCTGCACTTATGGGAATTAGGCGGGACATATTTTGATTATTATTATTTCCAGGAAAACTGCTCTTACCATGTGCTTTCCCTGTTGGAGATTGCCAATCCGGATCTGCGACTGACAGATCCGTTTTTCTTTAGTGTGATCCCGGCCGATACGGTAAAAGTCGTGATGGCGCAAGAAGATCTGGTAAAAAAAGTCGTGTACCGGCCCGCGGTGCTTACCCTGATGAATGATAAGCGACTTAAGATGCTCAAGGGCGAGAAGGCGATATTGCAGAAACTGATCAAAGGGGAAATCGCCCCGGAAAGTACTGCCTTTGGAAGCCTTTCCACTCAAGCACAAACACTCGTGTTGAATGCTTATATGGATTATTTGCAATATCAAAGCATGCAAGAGAAGAGCGACAAAGAAATCAAAATACCGCGCTCGGTTTTGTTGGCCAGAAGCCGTCTGCCAAATATCGACGATGCAAAGGGTGAAATCACACGCTTGTCCAGCCGACCCGATCTCGGCCACGGCACCGATCGATTTCGTTTAGGGATGGGGCACAATGCGCATGAGCCGTTCCTGGAATGGGCCTATCGCCCAGCCTACCACGATTTAATGGCTAAAGATGTGGGGTATGATAAAAACACGGAAATCATCTTTCTGGATTTCAATTTCCGTTATTACCTGGAATCCGAGCGAATAAGACTGGATCGGGCCAGAATCCTCTCTATAACGTCGATGAATCCCTATGACCCCTTGTTCGCCAAAGCTTCCTGGCGTGTAGGCTTGGAGATCGATACGCTTAAAGACCTCAACTGTAGCTATTGTAATTCCGTCAAAGGCACTTATGGGAGGGGTATTTCCTATCGGCCTGATTCTCTCTCGTCCCTGCTGTTATTTTCCTTTGTTGACGTAAAAACGGAGTTTTCCGGTCATTTGCAACAAAATTATCGTTTGGGTGGCGATATTGAAGTGGGCGCGTACTACGATATAACTCAAAACTTGAGAGTCAAACTTGCAGGCAGTTATCAGGTTTTTTTCCTGGGTGATAGCAAGCGGTTTTTCACTTCCCAGTTTATAACCCGCTATGCACTCTCACAGGATCTTGATCTACGGGTGGAATTCAATCGCTACGATCATTACAACGAAGGCGTTTTCTCCGTCAATTATTTCTTTTAGTCATCAGTTGATTTGCATCTCTTGACCTTCACTTCTATGGTGAGTTCCCGTTTCAATCATCTGTTTCAAGACATCCTCAAGGCATCCCGTTTTTACTCTCGGGGAACCGTTTCCATAAATGGCGTCCGCGTCTCCAGCCTGTCGGAAAGATCGGCAAGATTGGGTGAGGTGCTGCGCCATTCGATTTCGGGAAAGCGAAAAGCCAAATAACCTAGCGTGCAGCCCAATGCAATATCAGCCAGGGTGTAGGTAGTGCCATCGCACCATTTTTTATCGCCCAGTTCGTGGGCAGCCGCTTCGAGACCCAATGCGACTTTCTTCTGCTGGCGCGAGATCCATTCCGGGCTTTGTTGGGCGTCATGACGCTTGCGTTCGAGGAATATTGTGGCGGCGGCATCGCAGATACCGTCTGCCAATGCTTCCCAGCGCTTTACCATGATGCGGCGCCGGTTGGATTCGGGAATCAGGCGAGATACGGGATTGACACTGTCGAGATATTCGACGATCACACGGGAATCGAACAGCGCGGAGCCGTCGTCCATAATCAGCACCGGCACCTTACCCAATGGATTGCGATCCGGCACGTGACTATCCGCGTTCCACGGAATATCGACCTCAAAATCGTAACCAATGCGCTTTTCCGCCAGCACGATGCGCGCCTTGCGCACATAAGGACTGGTAAGTGATCCGATAAGCTTCATGGCATCCGTTGGCGGCAATTTAATTAACCGCATATTATACCGGTTTCGCTACTGCATGGCATAGTCAAGGCACAGGCTTACCTATGTTAAAATGGCGCGGGTGGTGAAATCATTAATACGAAACACTCATATATGGACTCTTCTTTCCTCACCGCCCTTTCACCGCTTGACGGACGCTATCACAGCAAAGTCGAGAACCTGCGGCCTTATTTCAGTGAACTTGCCTTGATTCGTTACCGCGTTCAGTTGGAGATCGAATGGCTGAAAGCATTGAGCCATGCACCCGCCATCGCTGAGATTCCGCCATTTTCCGCAGATACTGTCGCTCAACTCGACAGCGTTCCGGCGAATTTTTCCGAGGCCGACGCAGAAGCAGTCAAGCTTATCGAAGCTCACACCAGTCACGACGTCAAAGCCGTAGAATACTGGCTCAGGGAGCGTCTGGCGAAAAATATCGAAGTCGCCGGCGTTGTCGAATTCATACATTTTGCCTGCACTTCGGAGGACATCAACAATCTGTCTCACGGGCTGATGCTGATGCACAGCCGCGACCGGTTGATGCTGCCGGCGCTGGAAAAAATCATCAGCAAGCTTATCCGAATGGCGCATGAACTTTCCGATACGCCCATGCTTGCCCGCACTCATGGGCAACCTGCCACGCCCACCACGGCAGGCAAGGAGTTTGCCAATGTCGCCCATCGTCTGCGACTTGGGCGCGAGCGGCTTGCCAGCGTAGCCATCCTTGGAAAAATCAATGGTGCGGTGGGCAATTACAATGCTCATTTAGCGGCTTACCCGAATTTCGACTGGGAAAAATTCGCGCGGGATTTCGTAGAGAGACTTGGCCTGGAATTCAACCCCTACACCACGCAGATTGAACCGCATGACGCCATGACCGAGCTGTTTGATGCTTATGCTCGTATCAATACCATTCTGCTGGACTTTAACCGCGATGTATGGGGGTATATCTCATTAGGCTACTTCAAGCAGAAAACCAGAGAAGACGAAGTTGGCTCATCAACCATGCCGCACAAGGTCAACCCGATCGATTTTGAAAATTCGGAAGGCAATCTGGGTATCGCTAATGCACTGTTGCGGCATTTGAGCGAGAAGTTGCCGGTATCTCGCTGGCAGCGTGATTTGACCGACTCCACCGTGCTTCGCAACATGGGCGTAGCATTGGGGCACACGTTGCTGGCATACGACTCGTGCAGTAAGGGACTGAGCAAGCTGGAAGCCAGCCCGGACCGTTTAATGGAAGACCTTGAGGATTCCTGGGAGGTTCTGGCGGAGCCGATCCAGACGGTGATGCGCCGCCATGGCGTGCGCAATTCCTACGAGAAGTTGAAAGAGCTGACGCGCGGCAAAGGTGGCGTCACTAAAGATACCCTGCACAAATTCATCGATGATCTGACCATTCCGGAAGCCGAAAAAAACCGTCTGCGGGAAATGACGCCGCAGAATTACATCGGCAAGGCCGCTGCCCTGGCCCGAAGAATAGGTATTTCTCGATCTTGAAATTGGAAAAACCATCCCGATATTTCAATGAATGGACATTAGGAGAGACCCCATGGCGGATACACAGCAGCCCAAGCCAGACTGGCCCGAATTGACGTCAACCACGAACACCGCCGGTGCGCCGGAGCCTGGCGAAAACAACGCAGCGGAATATGTGATGGAAGCGACGCCGAGTCTGGAGCAATTACTGAAGAAAGCCGAACTCGAGGCTGCGGAACATCATGATGCCTGGTTACGCGCCAAGGCCGATGCCGAGAATATACGAAAACGTGCCCAGATTGACGTTGCCAACGCGCATAAATACGCTATCGACAGTTTTTCCACTGAATTGCTGGCGGTAATGGATAGTCTGGAAGCGGCGCTGGCGGTAGAAAACGCAACCGTTGAGAATTTCAAAAGTGGAATGGAGCTGACACTCAAGCAGCTTACCGCAATTTTC
>JAKDLC010000124.1 GCA_030453055.1 Nitrosospira sp. | reverse complement strand
CGGGCCTCACCCGGAAGGTGAGCGTCAAATAATACGAAATATTGTTATTAATCATGACTCTGATCTATTAAATGAGCGGTCAACTACCGGATTTAGGTTTAATTATTCCCGCACTATTTCAAAGATGGTCGCTGGTCCATGCTTGAGTAATCCAGTATCAATGTTAAGGCTTAAACCCTCGTCTGTCGCCTGAATGGGGATGGGCTCCCTACGCTCCCCGGCAAACGACAGGGCATAAGCCTTGAAGGCTCCAGTCAATTCTGTCCGGATACCCACTTTCACGGCGACGCGCTGCAAAAGAACCGGCAATTGACCCAGAGTAACCAGCTCGGTTCGCTTTGCATCAGCGAATTTCATTCCCGAATTTATCGCATCAGTGAGAACAAATAGGAGCATCCGTTTACTTGATTCAAGCGGCGCATCGTCAGCGGAGGAAAGCGCCACTAATGCTGGTACGCTCGGCTGATGCACCGACAGGATTCCCACGCTCGCTTGACCCTCAGGTAACGCCACCAAATCGGTTTTAGCCGAGTTGACGAAGAAGCGTTTGGCGGGAACATCCATGAGCAGTTCTCCGGTGTCCGATTGATAAATTCGTTTACCGAAGTCGGTACGGTTGTTCTCGGACAGCACGCCGCCGTGCTTCAACTGCGCGAGACGCTCGCTGCCCGACCCCGAAAGTCCGAGTTTGGTTGCAACATTGATCGCCTTTCCGAGCAATCCTGAAGCGGATGCACCTTTTTCGATCACATAGATTTTGGGACCGGCCACTGATGGAGTTTTACTTCCGATATCCAGGCCGATTGCGCTGAGCAACCCCAGACGGCTGACTTCTTCGGACAATTGCCCCCAACCCCCGGATTCCTTGAAGATGGCTTCCGCGTCCAAGTGTATATGAATCTCGGCAGGCGATGGTTTTACATCGCCACGCTTAAATAGCATTGCCGCAAGACGTTCGCCCGCATGGAGAACCGGATCAGTGCTCACACCAAAGGGGTGTATAGCATTTTTTCTTGAATAAGGAGAAGGCAAGTAGTTCAACTGGACCGAATTTTCAGAAAACTGGCAAATCAAGTCCCATTTCTGCAACGCGGCATAAGCTGGAATTAGTGCAACCGACTCACGCCGCCAGGAGTTCCAGAATGGCTGACCGTATTCGGTGACCGAGAACGGCTTGCCCCATTGTCTCGCATTGGTGAGTTCGCGTACGAACCGGGCGGCATTCTCAATAGCGCTGGTCTGTGGGATCTTCGATCCCTTGTTGACGAAGCTGCTGGGATGTGCATGGTAAGTATGCATATCTACCCAACCGGCGGCTGAGCGCGACAGGTCGCTTTGGAAAAAACCCCAGTTATTGAACGCCGTGGCAAGCCCTTTGTATCCGAGCGACCTTACTTGGGTAACCATCCATTGCAATCTGTCCTGTTCGAGGTCGACAACGAACCGCATAAAATCGCGTGTGCGTGCATCGTTCCCGCGGAGCGCCTTCGGCAGCGCCACGTCGGTATCAAGGGATTCACCACGCTGCAATTCTCCTTGCCAGGCAGACTTGAGAGCGGCGTCATTACCATAACGGGTTTTGAGCCAGGCGAGGAAGAGCGGCTTGAATTTTTCCGAATAGGGCTTCGCAAATCCACCTGGCCCTGAACGATATGAAAGTTCCGCAATGCCGCCTTCATTGATCAGGATAACGCCCAATAGCGCTGGATCCTGGAGAGTGGAAGTTTCAGTATACGGATTCCTGGAGGCGAAGATATCTTTAACGAGACGTAACCAATGATTCCTTTTGTCCTCATCTGTATAAAAGTCGAGCCTCAGGTTATGTTTTTTTACCCAACGGTGTGGATATACACCACCGTAGGCGCCGTTGTCAGAATCGAGCAGGTCAATTACCCAATAAATTCCGTTTGCCTTGAGTTGAGCGAGCAAGTAATGTAAACGATCCAGTTGAACCTGGTTGAAATCGAAATCCTTACTCTGCCCGGTCATTAACCATGCATCTATGAAATGCAATCGAGCCGCGCTGTAACCCATTCGCCTTAGTTGTGCGACGATACGCACGGCCTCCGCCTTATCTGGAATGCCGCCGCTGCTACCGCTAAAGGCAAACGACGCGCTAAGGAAGCGTTGGGGAAGGCGTTTGTTTTCAAATCCTATATGGCCGTCCGGCAACACCACAACCCAACCGTGACGGCCTGCGGGTCCCAACTCCACCAGCGTCGAGAAGTCCAATACGCTACCTTGCGCTACCTCCAAATTTATGTCCTTGACCGGCAACCACTCCTGCGCCATAGCCGGCAACGCGATTAAGAGCAGCACTGCGGTCAAGATGACGCACGCAATGCCTGCGTGAGCACGTTTTGCGGGCGAACAAATGAGAGAGGAAACTGGAACCGGGTTGGGGAAGAGACTCTGCTCCATACCATTCACCTTGAGAGGATTAATTTAAATTGGACGATATGCCTGAGCAGGATGGATAACAAATTGACGCTCGGCCTTTTCATTGGTTTAGATGCCGGGCTAAGACATCGGCGCTCAATGAGGCCTTGCGCTTCCGTTCTGGAATGCGCTCAACCAGCAAGGAACGGATGGAATTCTCGCGCTCCCTTAGTTCTTGAAAAGCCCTCCAAAGGCTATCGCGAGCTATCTGGGGCGTTTTGAGGACAAAGTCGAGCGTTCCGAATAGATCCCTGTTCAAGCCATAAGCCTTGGTGCTATAAGCGAATGAAACTGTCGGAAGGCATTGTGACCAGGCCGCAATGGTGGCATGGGTACGCCCTCCCATGAAGTAACGGCAGCGTCCGATTAAATACTTCAACTGGGCAGCATTAAATCCTTTTTGAACTAGAGCCAGGCGCGGCGACGGCCCACCCAAGCCGGCCAGGATACATTCCAGGATCGAGGCATCGCTGTTGAAGAGGCTGCCATCGAGTGGTTCGACGTGAGGTATGAGTCCGACGTTCAAATTGGTTTCGGCCAATACTTTGCTGAGAAATGCCACGCATTCCTCCACAAGATTGCCGGTGTTACCCGCCCGCCGCCAGCTCTCCTCGATTACCGGACTGATATTGAAACCCAACGCGGCTTGGGGTTGATCGAATGGCGGCATTAATTCGACCACCTCCGGTTCGAGCCGGAAAGCAGGATCAGCTACTAGTACCGCATTGTCCAACCCAAGGTGATGCAGGTATGTAAGGCTTTCTGTTTCCCGCAAGGTAATTACGGCATACCGCTTGAGATGCCGAACCATGTAGCGCTCGAACACCGGGTCATTGAATGGACTTACCGATGCTGCAAATAGCATGGTCGGATAGCCAGCCCGAGCGGCCGCATCCATGAAGCCACTGACGATGAAAAGGGAACCCGGTCCGTAGTCCAAGGAAATCATGTCGCCGCCCATCATCAATATCGCATCACAATCCACCATATCCCGAGCGGCGAAATTCGACAGCCCATAAGACGGTTCCCAAAATGGCTTGATCCACGGCGCTAGACGAATCGCCCGGTTCCACCATTTTATAGTGGAGGGAAGGGTGTTTGCCTTGACGAATTTCGCTCGATATCCAGCCATTTCTGGCCATTGCCTGGCATCCGCTTCGGGATGGGTTGCGGGAACGAAGAAAGAGCTATTGTCGAAACGTTCTGAAAGCGTGCTGATAACCGTTCGAATCAAAGCCTCACAGCCCCTATTGCCAAAGTTGGTTTGGCCAGCCAGATAGAACTTCATCACATGCTCCTGAATATAAACCAGAAAAACCCCTAGCGGGCAACAATCCGCTAAACGATAAACAAAAGCCCAGGCAGCAGTTTGTTAATGGCAGTTCTCTCTCCGCAGAAAACGATTTCAGAAAGAAGCACCCTTGCAGAGGTAACGTGAGTAAGTGCTACGGGTGTGCGCAGGGATTGAAACTGCACCTGATCAGCCTGGCAACATGAAAAATCGCCACTTGAACATCCCGGCGGAAAGCAAATAATACAGGCAAGCGGTCGCACGGCAAAAAATTTACAAAATAGACGAACTAAAGAACGTGGAGCTTGACTTGAATGTCCGGCATGGATTTCGGCGCCTATGATCACGATCTGCCCGTAACTTTTCGGAACATTTGGTAGAACAAGCCTTGCGTATAAGCACGGTCCAGCTTCCAGGCCAGATGACGCAATCGCCGCATATCGGTCCACTTGGCGAGCCGGTGGCGCTTCGAGCGCTGGTAAATACGCAGGTTAGTGCGGATAGCGGCGGCAAGACGTTGTTCCCCCCTTGCATCCAGCAGCGACAGGCATTCTTCGTAGCAGAAGGCTGGATACACGTCGCTGATAACCGTCTTTCTTAAAAAAAAATCCGGGTCAACCTCCTGTTGCGGAAAAATGCCGCAGCCGGACAAACGGCCGAGGGCCTGGAGGGCAACCATGGTCCGGACACATTTTTCGCAAATGCCGCAGTTGAGCCCGTTAACGTACTCGCCGCGAGTGCAGACACGCAAATTGGCAAACCCTACTGGCCAGTCCGCCACAAGTCTTGTCTTTTCTAGCCGCGTATACTCTATTCCATGATGGATGATGTTCATGGAGGCAGTTCCGTAGTAGGGATCCAAAAGAGGATGGGAGCCATGAGGAGCCAGAGTAGAGATATCCGGTCCTGAGTTGATTATCATAGATTGAAGCTTGCGATCGAGTTGATGTGCCACCGATGCGAGAAATGCTCCGAAATAGTAATTGAGCCAGAAATCGAGATCCTCGTTCAGATGACGGATATTGGTATGGATCAACACAAGCTCGAGCTCAGCATCCTCCGCTATTGCCCGGGCCGAGCCTAGCGCGTGTTCGAAACGCTGCTGATCGGCATTCGCATCGCCGTCCGCATACGCGCCGATATCATAGCCGAACACCAGTACACCATGCGTTACCGACGACGGGTAACTTCTTGGCACTTGAAGCCGGTTGGCGCGCAGGGATGCGGACGAGTCGATTCCCCCCGATAAGAAGATTCCCGTGGATCGCTCCCCTAAAACCGGGGGCAGAGACGTTAGCACATCCGCCTCTATCTCAGGAGGAGGCTGCCTATGGCCATACCATTGGGAGAGGATACGGCATGCGACATTAAGGTTCTGTTTCAATTCAGGGCATACAGGGGCATCAACGCTGACTCGCCGCTCGCCCGCACCAAGCGCGGGAATGGCGGCTCCCACCAAAAAGGAATTGGCGGAACCGGACAAAAAGTCTTCGTCGGCAACACCGGTCTCGAACCACACAGTCTGCCGCTGACGCGCGTTGTTTTCCCACACGATATCCGCCAACCTGCGAATTCGTCCCTTTGTAGTCTCGGAGCGAATATTTTCTATACGCATAAGGGATCCTTGTAAATAATCTTACTTGCCGCCCAAACGGAAGCGCAGCGATTCCGGAATCAGCTTAGCCAGCACTAATCGGTCATCATGACTGAAGGGTTTGAGCAGCAAAACGGCGGCTATATACCCCGCTGTTATTACAGCGGCGGACAGAAGGACGCCAAGCAGGTTCCCGCAGTATGGCGTGAGTATGATTGCAAAACCTCCTCCCGCCACGGCGGCCGCTATCAGCTTGCTGATTCCTTTTTTGTCGGGAACATAGGAACGGCCAGCCCGGTGAAGGCGGATAGCGACCACGGCGATCCAGATGAGGTCACCGACTAGCATACCGCCCAGGACTCCGACCGCGCCGTATTTTTCCCCCAGTACTAGGGAAAGCGGAAGCGCAACCATGGATGTCACGGTGGCCCAAAGGCTGGCGGCGGGAAATGTATAAACCGAAGCAAGCATGGCGTATACAAGCCTTTGCGATTGAGTTGCAATAAGCGCGGTCATTATAGTTAGCAGTATACCGGCGGATGGATACTTGCCAGCTGAAATCCAGGCTCCAAAAGTATCGCCGGAAACAGCCATAAAAGCAACGATAGGAGCAAGAATGAGAAGGTTTAGCTTGAACACTAAGTTGCACAGGTGATTCTGCTGTTTATAGCTTCGATTCTCGGTGTAACGGGCGACGAGCGAGGGCCGGATGACACCGTGGAACAGAAACAACGGAAGATACTTTCGGATCGTCTCAGCAACGGTTGCTGCCATGCCGTAAGACGCTGTCTCTATCGCCCCAAGCAAACGAGACACAACCAGCTTGAGCGTATCCGAACCGTAAACCTGATACATGCATATGGTCAAGTAACTGAATATGCCGTAACGCACGATCGTCCGCCAGCCAAGCGCGGTTTCAACCCTGTCCGCTTCATGCAGTTTCCCTTCCGCTTTAAATTGGCGGACTACGGGAAACGCAAAGATCAGGGCGCAACTCGCCGAGACAACTTCCGCCCAGAAAATATTATAGAGGGTTAAAGTAGGAGACAGCGCT
>JAKDLC010000123.1 GCA_030453055.1 Nitrosospira sp. | reverse complement strand
CCTACAAAACAAAATCCTGCGCAATCATCACGCGAATTTATGAAACATCCGGGCAAGCATCGTCTATTATGAAACCATGATAGAGCGACTGGAGCGACCAGGGCGACCTTAAGGATCTGAATTATGAACCGTCATGCAAGTACAGCCGAAGCACAGGCAAGGCGCATGCGAAACGCGCTGTGGGGGCTGTTTATAGGTGATGCACTGGCGATGCCCGCCCACTGGTTTTATAGTCTGAAAAATATTCGGCAGTGCTTTAATGGCCGAATTGGTGGATACGAAGCACCGCCCCATCCCCATCCTGAAAGCTTCATGGTGGGAATGACCTACCATCCGGATGTCGAGACTGCTAATCGCCTTGGCCGTAATTATGACATTCTTCATGGGCACGCCCGCTTCTATGACACCCCCTATAGCAGTCCGGCCTTCCAGCGTTTGGAACGAGAGAGCGAGCATGGCAACCGGGTTCCCGGATTGGAGGATCGCTTCCATTACCACCATGGGTTGGCCGCTGGAGAGAACACGCTTGCCGCCCATCTGGTTCGGGTGCTGCTGCGTTCGGTGATACGCGTTGGCCGCTATGATCCGCAAGACTTTCTTGACGGGTTTGTGGCGCATCTCACCACGCCCGGTAAAAACCGGGATCCTTATACGGAAATCTATCTTCGGCGCTGGTTCGAGAATTATTCCCGGGGCCTGCCGCCCCATGCGTGCGCGGAACTGCAACGCAACGCATGGTCCATTGGCTCACATGGCGGCGTCATACGCCCCCTGATCCTCGCCATGCTGGTCGAGAGCGCTTATCAAGGGCTTGGGTTCGCCATCGAGCATCAGTGCCTCACTCACAGGTCGGAAAATGTAGCCAGTTCGCTGGGCATACTGGTTCCCCTCCTGAATTCACTGGTGAGAGGCGCCGATCCGGTCGAGGCGATTTCCTTATATGCCAAGCTCATACGCATACCTCGGATAACCGGTGAGGAACTCTTCGCCGCTTATCGAGAGCATGGCGGTCCCGACAATATCCCGAAAGATGAGATGTGGCAACTTCACGTGAAACTCGATGACGCTCCCTATGCGGTAATCCGATTAGCCCGGCAGCATGCCGAGCCCGAAGTGATCCGTCATCTCCTCGCAACCGCCTGCTACCCGGAACATGGCCTTCCGCTACTTCTGTATCTCATCATGAAACATAACCTCGATGTCGCGGAGTCTCTTCTGGCTAATGCCAATGCCGGTGGGGACAATGTGCATAGAGGCATGATCATGGGACTGATTGTCGGGGCGTCCAATGACGATCTCCCGACGCACCTGATGGAAGGATTGGCCGATCGAGCCGAATTGAAAACCGAGATCGATGCGTTCGTGCGTATTGCGCTGCAAGGGGATGCAATTTAAGTACTTGGTAAGTACTTGGTGGATTGTAATTTCGCCAGTTTCGAATATTGACAGTTCAGTCCGATCGCATGAAAATATTTTCTGAGCATTGTTACCACCGATTCCAACGATGTGCGGATTTGGGTTTACCTGTGAAGGAGAGGATGATGCGACATCTACGCGCCATTGAGTGCGCCATTACGGATCGAAATTCGCGATTCGTGGCATTTTGCGTGGCCATTGTAGTAGGGTCTTGCCTGACCGCTATAAATCAGGGAATTCCATTCTTTCTGGGAGAAACCATGACACCGGGACGCTGGATTTCGGCCTTTGTCACCCCGGTGGTCCCGTTCTTTGTCAGTTTGCACGGTCAGGGAATGAAGAAATCGGGCTGATGGTCTCTTGTTTTTTACTGAAAGTGCGCCCGATGTGCTTTATTTTCCATTACCGTCTGAACATGGGACGGGAGCGTTACCCTGGCTACTCGTAACGTAAAAATTCCTCTGCTAACGAGTCGGCGCCATAGCGTCTGATCAGCGCGTCGATTTCCACAAACAGGGCATCGTCTTCGTCATCCTCCAACACCCCATCTCCCACCAGCCTGGCAGTCAGGCCCGACGCAATGGCTTCTTTTATCGTTTCGAGAGTGGGCGGGTTCTCCCGGTTCTCGTCATTCATCACCGCATCGATCACCCTGGAAAGCGATTCGCTGGCGGTGTTCTGCGCAAAGTCGATGGCGAGAGCGGTTTCACCATACTCATCGATCAGTGCATCGAGTTCGTCAAGCAACGATGCGTCGATATCAAAGTGGTGTAGCTGCTCCGTCTCGTCGAATGCCGGAGGTAGCAAGCCGGCGATAAAGTCGCGCACCGTAACGAGGGTGATGGGTTGCTCGGCATCCGGATCGTTTACCCGGCTTTCGATCAGTGCCGACAGATTGGGGCTGACACGGGCGGAGACATCAATGGGGTTACGGATCATGGCGTTATAGATATACTTCTTCGTGTGGTTTCCACGGATTGATTTTCTGGATTTTCATACCCAGTTCTGTTCTCGCCTTATCAAGCTCATAGGTTTTTTGCAGGTTCAACCACAGTTCCAGACTGGTGCCGAAGAACCGTCCTAACCGTAGCGCTGTATCTGCTGTCAAATCGCCTTCAAAGAGGCGCTCTGTTTTCCGGCATTTAAAGCACTTTATCATTTTTAACCCTAGCACAGGCTGACGCTATACGTCAATCGTCAATATTATTCCGCGTGTGACTTTTGCTCCTGTTTTACCATAAGCGACTCTTGATATAGCCGGAAAAGCGGGTTATGATACAACACAAAAAGCGAATGTAAGCACAGCACAAGAAGCGACAGAAAACCTGAGAGCATGGCTACGCCGTCTGAAAAACTCGCGCAATCCCTGGAAGCGCTCCACGCCCTGCAGGATCATGACATCGTCGCCATACGCTCGGTCGACCTTACCCGCACCCATCGGGAACGGCTCCTGAGGGGCGGCTTCCTGCAAGAAGTCATGAAGGGCTGGTACATCCCTTCCCGCCCGGACGAGATGGCCGGAGAAAGCACGGCCTGGTACGCCTCGTATTGGGCGTTTTGCGCCGCCTATCTACACGAACGTTTCGGCAACGTTTGGTCCCTGGCGCCGGAGCAATCCGTGTTGCTCCATGCAGGTAACTGGGACGTACCCCGCCAGCTTCTTGTACGCGTGGAAAGAAACGCACGCAACAATGTAACGCGGCTTCTGCACGGCACATCGTTGCTCGATGTTCGGGCCTCCGTTCCCGAGGCGCAGGATGTGAAGGAGCTGGAGGGCCTGCGCCTGTTCGCGCTCCCGGCAGCGCTCGTTGCCTGCTCAGTCCGCTTCTACACCCAAAACCCGTCAGATGCGCGCGCCGCGCTGGCAATGATGCGTGATGCGTCCGACATTCTCCCCCGCCTGCTGGAGGGCGGTCACAGCACAATAGCCGGCCGCCTCGCCGGGGCTTTCCGTAACATTGGGCGCGCCCGCGTAGCGGATGAAATTGTCGCAACCATGCGCGCGGCCGGTTACGACGTGCGCGAGAACGATCCGTTCGAAGCTTTGGCCCCGATGCTCCTCGGCGCCCGCGAGACTTCACCCTATGTCAACCGCGTCCGCCTGATGTGGCAGGCGATGCGCGAGCCGGTGATCGCGCGTTTTCCTAAAGCACCGGGACTACCGCGCGACGTTCAGGCGTATTTGAAGCGCGTCGGGGATGTCTACGTCAACGACGCGTATCACTCGCTCTCGATCGAAGGCTACCGCGTAAACCGCGAATTGATCGAGCGGGTCCGCGCTGGCAATTGGAACCCGGACGTTAATGAAGACGACAGAAACCAGCGCAACGCCCTGGCCGCGCGCGGATACTGGCAGGCCTTCCAGGCTGTGCTGGAAAGCGTGCAAAAGGTGCTGGCTGGAGGAAACGCGGGAGCGGTCGCCGATGAAGCGCATCGCACCTGGCATCGGGAGCTGTTCGCGCCCAGCGTGACAGCGGGCCTGCTACGGCCGGCTGACCTCGCCGGATACCGTAATGACCGGGTCTACATCCGGCGCTCGATGCATATCCCTTCCAACGGAGAAGCGGTGCGCGACCTCATGCCAGCCTTGTTCGAACTGCTGCGCGAAGAAGCGGAGCCTGCCGTGCGCGTCGTGCTCGGCCATTTTGTGTTCGTCTATATCCATCCCTACATGGATGGCAACGGACGCATGGGCAGGTTCCTGATGAATGTGATGCTGGCGGCGGGCGGCTATCCATGGACAGTTATCCCGGTCGAGGCGCGCCATGCCTATATGGCAGCGCTCGAACACGCGAGCGTGGATCAAAACATCGTGCCCTTCGCTGATTTCCTCGCCCGCCTAGTTGAATCAGCACTCAAGGGGGAACCGGTACCACATATCTCAGGAGATAGAGACGCCGGATAACCGAAGTTCTGACGCCCATCAAGGCAGCAAGGCGGTACTGACCCATCAGCGGGTCGTTCGCAAACGGCGCGTTCGAAAAAACGAAATATTACACTCCCTCAAAACTGCTTTGCGGTCGTTTTATGGATTATTTCTGGACAATCCGATCTCTTTCCGGCACTATGATCTATAAACAGGTCTGTAAGCTATGACACGCATCATTTATAGACCAAAGGAGTTCGGATGCCCAAGCCAGCGACACGCACCTATTCTCGTTACAGCCGGGACGCCGTTGTGCTGCTGGGGCAGTTGATCCGCCTTCGGCGCATCGAGCGCAAACTGACGCTCGCCGAGCTGGCCGAACGCGCCGATGTGTCGCGCGGACTCCTTCAAAGGATTGAACGGGGAGACCCCGGCTGCACAGTCGGCGCTGTCTTTGAGGTCGCTGCGATAGTCGGCGTCACGCTGTTCGACGCTGATCAGAACACGCTGACGGCCAGTATCGCCTCCAATCAGAAAACCCTTGCGCTCCTGCCGCAGTCGGCCCGTATATCCAGAAAGACCGTGAAAGATGATTTCTGATGAAGATGAAGCCTTTGTCTGGATATGGCTCCCGGACGCACCCGCGCCCGTAGTAGCGGGCCGCATTGCCAAAGAGGGCAATCGGCTCCTCTTCAACTATGGCCGCAGCTATCTTGAACGCCGCAACGCCCTTTCGATCTACGAACCGGAATTGCCTCTGCGAGCCGGAACGCTGCCGCTTCTCGCTGGCTTTTCGATGCCAAGTTGCCTGCGTGATGCCGCACCTGATGCCTGGGGCCGCCGCGTCATTGTCAACCGCAAGGTCGGTTACAGAGGCGACCCGATTGATGTCGGGCAACTGGGTGAGCTGACTTATCTTCTGGAATCCGGCTCGGACCGCATCGGGGCGCTTGATTTTCAGCGCTCGGCTACTGATTACGTGCAGCGCGGCGGAGGCACGGCCACGCTTGAAGAACTCCTCACCGTCGCTGATCGCATCGAATCCGGTGTCCCCATCACGCCGGATTTGGATCAAGCCCTGTTTCACGGCAGCTCAATCGGCGGTGCGCGTCCAAAAGCCATTATTGAGTCCGCGAACAAAAAATACATCGCGAAATTTTCTTCGCAAAGCGATGTGTTCAATGTCATCAAGGGGGAGTTTGTCGCCATGCGGCTCGCCGCTTATGCCGGACTCAATGCCGCCTATGTCGAACTCACCCGCGCCGCCGGAAAGGACGTTCTGCTGATTGAGCGTTTTGATCGCATACGCACCCAACAAGGCTGGCTGCGTAAGGGAATGGTTTCCGCCCTGACGCTGTTCGGTCTTGATGAAATGATGGCGCGGTATGCGAGCTATGAGACCCTGACGGAAATCGTCCGCCATCGCTTCACTTTGCCTACGGAAACGCTGCGCGAACTCTTCGGCCGCCTCGTGTTCAACATCCTGTGCGGCAATACCGACGATCATGCCCGCAATCACGCAGCCTTCTGGGATGGCCAATCGCTGAGCCTTACTCCCGCCTATGACATTTGCCCGCAAGCCCGGACGGGCGGCGAAGCGGGCCAAGCCATGTTGATTACGGGCGAGAACCGAATGAGCCAGCTTGCCGTCTGTCTTGAGGCGGCTTCGCACTTTCTCATGAACAGGAAGGCCGCTGAAGAACTGATTGAGCAGCAGCTCGTCGCCATTCGCGATCACTGGCCGGTCGTCTGTGAGGAAGCGGCTCTGAGCGAAGTCGAGCGCAACGTCCTTTGGCGGCGCCGCTTTCTCAATCCGTTCGTCTTTCACCGCGCTCCAGCGGCACTCGCCAGCTTCGCAACCGATGAATAATCTACGCACATATTGCGGAGATTATCGCTCCTATTCGCCGCAAATCGGTGCCTCCAGAAAATATGCACTTCCTCGAATCCGGTTTCGAGGGCGAGGATATCGTTAATCTCCAGATCGCGGCCATGCGCTCCCAGTCGATGTACTAATGCAGGTTGTCGGGGATTTCCAGCGATAGGTTAAATAGTTCTCATCCAGAAACGTAAGTCATTGCTGCGAAAAGGAAAAAGTTAAAAAAA
>JAKDLC010000122.1 GCA_030453055.1 Nitrosospira sp. | reverse complement strand
AAACCCGTGCGTAACCGATGAGCATGATGGCTACTCTTTTCTATTTTTACCTTTTCGAGGGGTTAATAGCCATAAAGGTTATGCCGTCCTGACTTCGTCCAGCAGATCGGGATGACGATCGAGCATCTTGAGAAGCTTCACCAAGGCCAAGGGTGGCTTGGTCTTACCATTCTCATAACGCGAGAAGGCATTGACGCCGCCGCCAAAGATTTCGGCAGCCTGGCGCTGATCCAGATCGAGCTTTTTGCGCACCTGAGCGATATAGCCAGGATCGACATAGGCAGCATTCACCTGCCGCTGGAACAGTCCGATCAATTCGCTGTAGCGGTCACCGTATTCCCGGTTCAGAATAACCTCGTCGCAGGCCGGGCAAAAATCGCCTGTGATCGTTGGGATGGTGGTGGTTTCACCCTTGTAGACATAGGGCATGTCGCGGGTATCGTGGATCAGTTCAACCGCTCCACAGCATGGGCATTTCATGGTCACAGCTCCTTAAAAGAAACGATCAAAACGTCATTAATAACGGTCAACTTTAAGTACACCTCGTCGCCGTTGGCGGTCTTGCCGTGGTACACGTCCTGCCAAATCCGGTGATCGGTATGAGTCGTCATGCTCTTGTAGAAGCCGGCGGAAGTCAGAGACATGATGACACATAGGCCCCTTTGCCCTCATTATTTCAACACCAATCCGGCGACGATGGTATACGCTGCGCTCACCCAACGGTATTACATCCCACCGAGTCAACATGACATGCGGTTAAGATCATCCGCGCTGAAGTGTGTACGCCGTGTTCCCGAATGACTACTGACCCGGTGAGCAAACAGTACAAACGTCATACCGGCGGAAGCCGGTATCCAGTGGCGCTCAAGGCACGCCATGATTGATTTGGACTGGATTCCGGGTCAAGCCCGGAATGACGAAACTCATAGTATTCTCGCCGAACCGATTGTTATCTATCCTGAATGTTTCATAAACCGCGTCGAAGCATAATCTTGTACTGGCTTCCACTACAAGTGGCAATTTTGCCAAAACTCCTACTACCCGATGCTTGACGAAGTTCTCTGCCTGCCCACGAGCGCAGTAGAGATAGAAGAATACGATGCGTTACGTTCGGGAAAAGTCACTTCATTTGAATTCAATACGCTGGCGGATGTACCGATCGGTCTCATCAAAGCACGGATTGCACGTGGCCTTACACAGAAGCAACTTGCGGATTCCCTGCACCTGAAGGAACAGCAGATTCAACGTTATGAATCGACCCTTTACGAAGGGGCGGGGTTGACCCGTATTCAGGAAGTCGCCGATCTGCTGGGAATACATGAGAGTGTCAAGCTGGAAATTTCTGAATCGTAATGGCTGTCTTCATAGCTCTTTCATTTATAGGATTTCATAAGCTATTTCATGGCGCGATAAATCGCTTCACTAATGGAATAACTCTCCATCCGGCGCAATGCGCTTCGCTTATTGGCGCCCTACAAATTAACCGCCCTACCAATTAGTCATACGAATTAGTGAAGCCCGTTTTTTCAGAGAAGCGCATCGATAAATCCACTGCTTTTATGTCCTTGGTGGGGTCGCCTCAGAAAACGGAAAAAATCGTACGCTAAGCGTGCGCTGACGCTGGCACCCAGCGGTACAGCGTAGGAACAGACACGCCGAGGTTCTTGGCTACGTCCTTGGGCGGCACGCCGCTGGCCAGCAGCTTCTTTGCTGACTCGATCTTGCTATCGGTCATCTTGGGCTTGCGACCACCCTTGCGGCCAAGCTGACGGGCCATGTCCAGCCCGGCACGGGTGCGCTCGACGATCAACTCGCGCTCCATTTCGGCGAGGCTGGCCATGACGTGGAAAAAGAACCGGCCAGATGGCGTGCCGGTGTCGATGGCGTCGGTCAGGCTCTTGAACTGGACGCTCTGCTTGTGCAACTCGCCAACCAGATCGACCAGTTGCTTGACACTACGCCCCAGGCGATCCAGCTTCCAGACCACGATGGTGTCGCCCTCGCGCAGCATTTCCAGCGCCTTGGCCAAACCGGGGCGGTCGGCCCGCGTACCACTCACCTTGTCCTCAAAGACCTTCTGGCACCCGGCCTTGGTCAAGGCTTCCCGCTGCACCTCAAGGTTCTGATCGTGCGTCGAGACACGGGCGTAGCCGATCAGCATGGCTTGTCTCGCGCCCGGTCGATGCGTTCCTGCATCGCCTGCATGACTTCTTCGCGCGTGTAAAACTTGGCGTTGGGATCGTCAGCTTCACGAAGCGATTGTTCGATCTCACGGGTCATGCGTTCGAAATCTGCGATGTGATCCGCCATTGCGGCGTGCTGTATGTGATCGAGGTAATCGGGCAGTCGGTTCTCGGTCATACCGGTTGCGCCTCCGCGAGTACCTTGGCCCGGAACTTCGGCGGCAGGTCGCCGGGTGTCAGCAAATCAACGTCAACGCCGAGCAGCGATTTCAGTTCGTCTTCTAAATCACCCAAGTCCAATAACGTCGCGCCGGGTAGCGCATCGACCAACAGATCAAGATCGCTGCCGTCCCGGTCGGTGCCATGCAGCACCGAACCGAAGACGCGCGGGTTCGCCGTGCGAAAACGGTTCACCGCTTCGCGCACAGCACTTCGCTTCATGTCAAGCACAACGGACGGTCGCATGGGCATCCTTTCTTATCGAAACTCATTTCAATGCTAAGGGATCGAGAGTAACGTTTCAAGAACTATTTTCGAGAATCGCGACGCCTTGATTTCGCGTGCCGCACCGGATGGAGCTGCGCCGTCGCGTCCACGCTGGGCTAAACAAGGGCGAAGCGCGCAATGCGCTGGCCCGCGCCGTGTTCTTCAACCGGCTGGGTGAAATCCGCGACCGGTCGCCGATCTGCTGGGAATACATGAGAGTGTCAAGCTGGAAATTTCTGAATCGTAATGGCTGTCGCTATAGCTCTTTCATTTATAGGACTTCATAAAGCTATTTAATGGCGCGATAAATCGCTTCACTAATGGAATAGCTCTCCATCTGATCCATCCGGCGCAATGCGCTTCGCTTATTGCGCCCTACAAATACTTATTGGCGCCCTACAAATTAACCGCCCTACCAATTAGTCATACGAATTAGTGAAGTCCGCTTTTTCAGAGAAGCGCATCGATAAATCCACGGCTTTTATATCCTTGGTGAGGCCGCCGATGGAAATCCGGTCTACACCGGTCTCCGCTACCGCGCGAACGTTCTCAAGCGTGATTCCTCCCGATGCTTCCAATACCGCTTTTTTGTCGGTTAACCGTGCGTTCAATGCCACTGCCTCACGCAATTGGGTAAGATTGAAGTTATCCAGCAAGATCATCTTTGCCCCGGCATTTAGGGCGACGCGCAAATCGTCCGGCGTTTCCACTTCGATCTGAACGAATACCCCCGGCGCGGCAATTTTTTCTGCCGCACGCAAGGCATGCTCGATGCTGCCCGCGGCGATGATGTGATTTTCCTTGATGAGTATGCCGTCGTATAAGCCCAACCGGTGGTTTGTGCCGCCGCCGCATTTGACTGCGTATTTTTGTGCCAGCCTTAGTCCGGGCACCGTCTTGCGGGTATCCACGATCAGCGCACCGGTTCCCGCCACCGCGTCCACATAGCGCCTGGTTTGCGTAGCGACCGCCGAAAGTAACTGCAGAAAGTTCAACGCCGTACGTTCGCCTGTAAGAAGCACGCGGGCGCTACCGGTGATTTCGCAGAGTTTTTGTCCGGCGCTGATGGCTTCGCCGTCTTGTGCAAACCAGTGCACCGTGGTTTCGGATGATAGATGCCAGAAACAGGCTTCAAGCCATTGAATGCCGCATAAAACCGCGTTTTCACGGCTGATGACGGTGGCGGTCGCGGTTTCTCCGGCGTGAATAAGGAGTGCGGTAAGATCGCCTGTGCCGATGTCCTCGGCCAGCGCCTGGCTGACGTTATTCTTGATTTCTGCTGCCAAATCCATGAGATTGTCGTCTGCAAAGATGGTACGTTTTAACCGAGTACGGTAGGCCGAGCGGCATGGCGGCGCAATGCGCTTTGCTTATTGCGCCCTACTTTTCTGAGTAGCATGGCGGCGCAATGCGCTTCGCTTATTGCGCCCTACCTCTCTGCGGCTAAATCCATGGAATTGTCATTGAATGTGCATCTGCACGGATGGTACATTCTAACCGAACGGTACCCCGAGTGGCGTGGCGGCGCAATGCGCTTCGCTTATTGCGCCCTACTTCTCTGCCCTTGCGGATTCCGGCCGCCGGGCTGCTATCTTGAAAATTCAGTCCGCTCCCACATATAACAGTCATCCATAATCCACCGAGGAATTCCCATGCGTTTCGATAAGTTGACCACTAAATTCCAGCAGGCGCTCGCCGATGCGCAGAGCATCGCCGTAGGCCAGGATAATTCTTATATTGAACCTCAGCACTTGCTGCTTGCGCTGTTGCAGCAGGAAGACGGGGGTACGACATCGTTGTTGCAGCGCTCGGGTACGAATGTTCAACCCTTGCGTGACGCGTTAAAGAAAAGCATAGAACGCTTGCCCAAAGTGGAGGGTACGGGCGGAGAAATCAACGCCTCGCGCGAACTGGGCAACTTGTTCAATCTCGCCGACAAGGAAGCGCAAAAACGGGGGGACCAGTTCATCGCCTCGGAAATGTTTTTGCTCGCGGCGGTCGAGGACAAAGGGGAAACCGGCAGGCTGCTGAAGCAGCATGGCGCCAACCGCGCGGCGCTGGAGCAGGCTATCAGCACAGTGCGGGGAGGGGAGGGTGTCGGCAGCGCTGAAGCCGAGGGCAGCCGCGAAGCCCTGAAAAAATATACGCTCGATCTGACCGAGCGCGCCCGGTTGGGCAAACTCGATCCGGTCATCGGGCGGGATGACGAAATTCGCCGTGCTATCCAGGTGTTGCAGCGGCGCACCAAGAACAACCCCGTTTTGATCGGGGAGCCGGGTGTGGGCAAGACCGCCATCGTGGAAGGCCTGGCGCAACGCATTGTCAATGGCGAAGTGCCCGAAACCCTGAAAGACAAGCGGGTGCTTTCGCTCGATATGGCTGCATTGCTGGCGGGGGCGAAATATCGCGGTGAATTCGAGGAACGCCTGAAATCCGTTTTGAAGGAGCTCGCACAGAATGAAGGCAGCACCATCGTTTTCATTGACGAGCTTCACACCATGGTCGGCGCGGGCAAGGCGGAGGGCGCCATCGACGCGGGAAACATGCTTAAACCCGCGCTTGCCCGCGGTGAGCTGCATTGCGTAGGCGCGACGACGTTGAACGAGTATCGCAAATACGTCGAGAAGGATGCGGCGCTGGAACGGCGTTTCCAGAAGGTGCTGGTGGAGGAACCTACGGTGGAAGCCACCATCGCCATTTTGCGGGGATTACAGGAAAAATATGAAGTGCATCACGGTGTCGATATCACTGACCCTGCCATTGTCGCCGCTGCTGAATTGTCTCACCGCTACATCACAGACCGTTTCCTGCCTGATAAGGCGATTGACCTGATCGATGAGGCGGCGGCGCGGATTCGCATGGAAATCGATTCCAAGCCGGAGGTAATGGATAGGCTCGACCGGCGTCTGATCCAGCTCAAGATCGAACGCGAGGCGGTCAAGCGGGAGAAAGACGAGGCTTCACAGAAGCGCCTGGGTTTGCTGGAAGACGAGATAACGAAGCTCGCGCGCGAGTACGCCGATCTGGAAGAAATCTGGAAGGCCGAGAAATCGCAAGTGCAAGGCTCACAGCAGATCAAGGAAGAGATGGAGAAGGTCAAGCTTGAAATGGAAGCGGCCAGGCGCAAAGGAGATTGGCAGAAAGTCTCGGAATTGCAATATGGCCGCATTCCGCAACTGGAAGCGCAACTGCAGGCGCAAGATCAGTCCGGCCACGGCGAGGCGGCGGAACAAAGCCAGGCGGAGAATAAATCGAAACTGCTGCGCACACAGGTGGGCGCGGAAGAAATTGCCGAGGTGGTTTCCCGTGCTACCGGCATTCCCGTTGCTAAAATGATGCAGGGCGAACGTGAAAAACTCCTGCACATGGAGCAAAAATTGCACGAGCGCGTGGTCGGACAGGATGAAGCGGTGCGCCTGGTAGCCGATGCCATCCGCCGCTCGCGAGCGGGGCTTTCCGACCCCAACCGGCCTTATGGCTCATTTTTGTTTCTGGGGCCAACCGGCGTGGGTAAGACGGAATTATGCAAGGCGCTGGCCGGTTTTCTATTCGATGCCGAAGATCATCTTGTTCGCATCGATATGTCGGAATTCATGGAAAAGCACTCGGTCGCGCGGTTGATCGGCGCGCCCCCCGGTTATGTCGGGTATGAAGAAGGCGGTTATCTTACGGAAGCGGTACGCAGAAAACCCTATTCGGTGATCCTGCTGGATGAGATCGAAAAGGCGCATCCCGATGTATT
>JAKDLC010000121.1 GCA_030453055.1 Nitrosospira sp. | reverse complement strand
CGGCCAGCTGGCCGCGCAGTCTACAGCCGCCTCATGGAAGGCGGCGTTCTCCGCCCCATTGTCTTTGTTCTCCACCAGGGGTGATGCGAGCGGCCAGCTTTCCACGCCATCGCTGCAAACGCTGCAGGTGGGCGGCAACCTCATTCAAGCACACATTATCGTGGGTGCAAACCTGGGCAGCGACGGCGCACTCGGCGGTACGGGAAATGCCGGAGATCAATTTGGCTCCGGGATAATCAGCAGGCTCCGTGTCAGCGGCTCTGTCACCGACTCCCATATCCTGGTTGGCGTCGATCCGCAAAATGGAATATTCAGTGATGGCGATGACGCACTGACGGGCGGCGCAGCCAGCAAGATACGGGAAATTATCATTGGCGGCAGCCTTGACTCATCTTCCCACATCATTGCAGGGGCCTTCCCCAGCCTGGTGAAGATCGGCGGCCTGGCCGTTGCGCCCTCGACCCTGCCGCAATTGCACACATCCGCTGTCGATATTACGAAACCCGGCGTAAGCGCGGCGTTGACGAACGATACCGGCCGCATCGCGGGTGACCGCGTTACATCGGATGCGGCAATCGCGGGAGAAATCACCGACGCGGGAGGAATCGCATCGCTTAAGGCAGGATTTGATACCGCATCCGTCGCCTCTTTTACCGAAATCCTCAGTAACGTGCAGGCAAATGGCACGCTGGCCCTTACCGCCGCGCAACTGGCTGAAATAAATGGCGCCGCGCTGACTGACGGAGCGCATACCCTGCATCTTGTCGCCACAGACAACGTTGGCAATGCGCAGAGTTTCGACCTCCAGTTTATCCTGGACACTGTTGCGCCCGGTTCGCCCAATGTACGCCTCGCCACCGGCGATGACAGCGGCGGCGCAGCCGATGACAACATCACCAACATCAACGCACCCAGGATCGATGTCAGCGCGGAAGCCGAAACCGCCATCAGGCTTTACATGGGCGCCATGTTGGTTGCCGGAATCCGCTCCGGACCCGATACGCAGTACCAGCTCGATACACTGGCAGACGGCACGTATCAATTGAATGCGACGGCAGAAGACGTGGCGGGGAATGTCAGCGCGGTATCACCCGCTCTGCAGTTGACGGTCGACACGACAGCTCCGGCAATACCGACGCTCTCGCTGGCGCCGCAGTCCGACACAGGCACTCCGGGTGACAACACGACGACCAACGAGACCGTGACCCTCACGGGTTCCACTTCTCCCGGTGTGCGCGTCGATCTGGTGGAAGCAGCCCTCAACACGGTAGCTGACGCCCAAGGCGCGTTTGCTTTCAATGACGTCGCTCTCATGCTTGGCGCCAACAATTTTACCGTACGAGCAACCGATATTGCCGGTAACGCCGGCGAGTTCAGCCAAACGATCACGCGCACCGAAATACCCGGTGGCGGCGACATCATCCTGCCGCAACTGAACGCGGCCCTGGCCACCGACACCGGCTCCAGCGCAACGGATGGCGTCACGTCCGACGCGAGCATAGCCGGCACGGTCAGCGACAATGTGGCGGTGACCAGCCTGCTTGCGCGTTTCGATGCCACATTGCCAGCACAGTACAAGGAAATCTTCAGCAGCGTGCAAGCGAACGGCGCCCTCGCCCTTACTACTGCACAGCTGACCGCGATCAACGGCACGGCTCTGGCTGATGGAGCGCACACCCTGCACCTCATCGCCATGGACCAGGCAGGAAACACGCAGAGTTTCAACCTGCAGTTTACCCTCGATACCAGCGCACCGGACTCGCCCAGCATACGCCTCGCGGCCGGGGATGACAGCGGCAGCGCAGCCGATGACAACATTACCAATATCGCAGCACCCAGGATCGATGTCAGTGCGGAAACGGAAACTGCCATCAGGCTCTATATGAATGCCCTCCTGGTTAATGGAATCCGATCCGGCCCGGAAACGCAATACCAGCTGGACACGCTGGCTGATGGCGCCTATTCTCTGAGCGCGACGGCGGAAGACCCGGCCGGCAACGTCAGCAGCGCGTCCCCCGCCCTGCAGTTGACCATCGACACGGCCGCCCCATCGACCCCGACGCTTGGCCTCGCGCCCGAGTCCGATACGGACACGCTTGGCGACAACACAACGACCAACGACACCGTGGTTCTGACGGGAACCACTTCGCCGGGCGCGCGTATCGATCTGATCCAGGCCGCCCTCGACACGGTAGCGGACAACCAAGGCGCGTTTGCATTCAGCGCGATTCCCCTTGCGCTTGGCAGTAACAATTTCACCGTACGGGCCACCGACGTGGCGGGCAACAGCAGTGAATTCAGCCAAACGATCACGCGCACCGAAATACCCGGTGGCGGCGACACTATCCTGCCGCAACTGAATGCGGCTCTGGCCACCGACACCGGCGCCAGCGCACTGGACGGCATCACTTCCAACGCGAGCATAGCCGGCACGGCCAGCGACAATGTAGCCGTAACCAGCCTGCTCGCGGGATTCGACGCCACACCCGCCGCGCAATACAGGGAAATAGTCAGCCATGTAACCAGCAATGGCCAGTTTGTGCTAGACCTTGCACGGCTGGAATCCATTTTTGGCGGCGCGTTGACCGATGGCGGCCATACCCTCCACCTGCAGGCATTCGATGCGGCAGGAAACGCCTCCGCGCAAATCGATGTCGCTTTCACGCTCGATACCGCCGCACCCGCCCAGCCAGCGTTCGACCTCGCGATCACTTCCGATTCCGGAACGGTGGGGGATCATGTTACCAACGCAGCCAATGTCGCATTGGTGGGAAGTTCCGACCCCGCCGCCAGCATATCCCTGGTGGGCACATCGATTTCAGCGCTTGCAAACAACCTGGGCAATTTCCAGCTCGCTGGTATTGCATTGCAGGATGGTGCCAATGTCCTCACCCTGCGCGCCAGCGACGCTGCGGGAAATACATCGGAGCGCAGCCTCACCATCCAACGCAGCGGAGAAGTGACGCAGGACCAGGCACTGTTCTGGAACCACCAGGCGCTCGAAGCCATACGTCTCGATGTGACCGACCCTTCCATCGCTACGCGGCGGCTTGCGATGGTGAGCCTGGCGATCTATGACAGCCTGGCCGCGATCGATGGCACTCAGGCGTATCTGGTCAAGCGCAGTGTCGAAGGCCCCGTCTCCGCTGATGCCGCCGTTGCCGCAGCCGCCTACCGCATACTCAGCGCCGAATACGCCGGCCAGAAGACAAGCCTGGATGCCGCGCTGGCTGACTCTCTGGCGAAAGTCGCGGAGGGATCAGCCAAGGATGCCGGCATTGCCTTGGGCGCAGCCGTTGCCGATGCCATTCTCGCCCTGCGCGGCAATGATGGTTCTGACGCCTTTGTGGATTATCCCGGCAGCACCGAACTGGGCAAGTGGCGGCCCACCGGCCCCATGTTCGATGTGGCCGAGCAGCCCAATTGGGCCAATGTCACGCCTTTTGCGCTGACCAGCCCCGGCGAGTTCCGGCCCGCGCCGCCTCCGGCTCTCGATTCCGTGGCCTATGCGCAATCCGTCGAAGAAGTGCGCAGCGTGGGCAACGCCACCAGTACCACCCGCACCGCGGACCAGACCCAACAGGCCCAGTTCTGGGCCGATGGCACGGGCAGCTACACGCCGCCTGGCCACTGGAACCAGATAGCGGAGGAAATTGCAAAGACCCAGGGTAACAGCCTGAGCGCCAACGCCCGACTGTTTGCCATGCTCAACGTCGGCCTGGCCGATGCAGCCATCGCCTGCTGGGATTCGAAATATACCTATGGCCTGTGGCGCCCCGAAACCGCCATCGCCAACGCCGATGTGGACAACAACGCAGCCACCATCAAGCAAGAGGGCTGGACGCCGCTACTCATTACCCCGCCCCATCCTGAGTATGTTTCCGGACATTCCACGTTCAGCTCTGCCGCCGCGCGCATTCTCGGTCATGTCTTCGGCATGGATACTTCCTTTTCCACCACCGCCTACACCCTGCCCGGCGTCACGCGCAGCTTCGACAGCTTCGATGCGGCCGCGGACGAAGCGGGCCGCAGCCGCGTCTATGGCGGCATTCATTACGAATTCACCAATCAGGCTGGAAACGAATTGGGCCATCAAGTGGCCGATGCGGTCCTGGCGCGCTTTGCGCTCAACGAGGACACCCAGGCGCCAGCGGTCATCGCACAGGATACGCCTGCGGCGATCAAAACCAACCTCACGCTCAGCGGACAGATTCTGGATAATCTCTCGGGCGTGGTGAGCAGCCAGTACCGCATCGATGGCGGCGAACTGAAAGATCTTGCGCTGGATGCGGATGGCAAGTTCAGCATCACTACCGCATTTGCCGTCGATGGCAGCGCGGACGGCAGCCACACGGTCACCATTCTGGCGCGCGATGCTACCGGCAATCTCGCTGCCGGATTCAACCGCAGCTTTACTCTCGATACTAAAGCGCCCGCACTCGATCTGGCCAGCCTAGCCGATGGCGCAACGCTTTCCGCCACCAGCCGCGTAGCGGGAACGGCCGATCCCACCGGTACCCAACTCGTGGAATTGCTCTATAGCGTGGATGGCGGGCAGAAACACAGCCTGAGCTTCGATGCAGCCACGGGTAGTTTCGACCAGGCGCTGATCCTGGGAAATCTGGGCATCGGTGGCCATACGCTTGCACTCAACGCCAGGGATGCGGCCGGCAACACGGCCAATCTCATACGTGACGTCAAGATCGAAGCGCTGGCGCCATTCACCATCACGCGGGTTACTCCTGTCGCGGGCACCGGCGATGTGGGCGTGACCTACCGTCCGCAGGTATTTTTCTCACGCGAAGTCAACCCCAACACCCTGACCGCCGATACCTTTTACGCCACCGGGCCGGATGGCGCGAAGCTCGACACCACCATCGTGCCCGCGCTCGACGGCAGCTTTGCCTGGCTGTTCTTCGACAAACCCATGCCGGGCGGGGCCAACGTCATGCTGCATCTGAACGGCTCCGCCATCCGCGCCCAGGCTGACGGGTCTTTTCTGGATGCGGATGGAAATGGCGCATCGGGCGGAAAGTTGTCCTGGAGCTTCACCACGGTGAGCAGCACCATCGTCGCCAATACCCGGCTGGTCGGTAAAGTGGTGGACCCCGGCCCCGACCTGCAACCGATGACGTTCGACGACATCCGCCGTGGTCCGGATGGCATCATCCACACGTCGGATGATGTATTTCTCAACCCCATCGCTCATGCCAAGGTCTACATCATCGGCCTGGAAGATAAGGTGGTCTACACCGACGCCAACGGCAACTTCGAACTGACCGAGGTACCGGTAGGAGAAGTCAAGATTGCCGTGGATGGTCGTACCGCCACCAATGCGCCGGAAGGAATTTTCTTTCCTGAAATGGTCATGGCGGCGCAGCTGCTTCCGGGCGTGACCAATACGGTAATGGGCAGCATGGGCTCAAACGAGGAGCGCTTGGCCAATGCAGACCGGCAGGAAGTCTACCTGCCGCGCGTGGAGACCGCTTCGCTACAGCAAATCAGCCAGACAGAGACCACGGTGGTGACCGTCGACGCAAAATCTGCCCCCGATTTGACCGACGAGCAGCGCAGCCAGCTCACCCTGACCGTTCCACCCGGCAGCGCCGTCGGGTTCGACGGCAAGGTATTGGATGATGTCAAGATCGGCATCAACACGGTACCGCCGGAACTGGTGCGTGAAATGCTACCGCCGGGAGTGCTTCAGCACAGCTTCGATATTACTATTCAGGCACCGGGTGTCAATACGTTCACCGAGCCGATACAGATCACCTTCCCCAACGTGTTCAATGCAGAACCCGGAACCAGGCTCAACATATTGAGCTTCGATCATACGACGGGTTTGCTGGTAATCAGCGGTACCGGGACGGTTTCTGCGGATGGCAAGACCGTGGTTTCGGATGAGGGATCAGGAGTCATGGCTCCTGGGTGGCATGGATTGACGCCGCCGGGTGGATGCGGCGGATCGGGTGGTCCACCGCCTGCACCTGTGAATTCCGAAGCAGGTGATATCGTCACCAACCATAAACCCATAGTCACCTTCATCACTAGCGATACTGGAACCAACAATTTCCCAACCTTTACGTGGAACGCACCAACCAAGAATCCCAGTGTTCCCGATCTTCCATTCATCCCGGGATGCGAAGTCCCTAGGCACGCTTCCAGCGATCCGCAACAGCCGTTTATCAACGTTACAATCGAAATCGATGGGCACCTAGACGCGTTCGTGAAAAACACCGCGACGGGGCTTCCACTGGTCGGACAAGCATTCACGTTGTCGCCTGGCACTGGCGATACAAAAACTTTTGCTCTCATGAGCAAGACTTACGATGAAATGTTTGGAGTCAATGGCTTTGCGAACCTCGCACGAGATCAGCTCTATGGGGCGAAGATCACGATCACCGTCATCGAGCAGAAAGCAGATGGTGAGCGTACTCGTGACATCCATACATTCTATGAATATCGGT
>JAKDLC010000012.1 GCA_030453055.1 Nitrosospira sp. | reverse complement strand
CGGCCCCCTACCCCTACCGTGCTGACCATCTCCACTTTCTTGAGGATTCCGTTGGCCTGACATATCCGGGCGAGCTGCAAGACATTTTCTGTCGCGGCTACTGCGGCCCGGCGTGCAATATCGAGCGGAAGGTTCATGCGGACAATCGCCGCACTGTGAATGATATGAGTTACTGAGGCGCCGAGCATAGCGTAGTCATGTGAACTGAGCCCAAACCGCGCAAGTTCGGTATCACCAAGAACAGGTTCGATCCGCGTCCGAGTTACGACAGGGTCCACTTCAAGGAAAGCCAGCAGCTGCTCAACCCGCTTTCGCAGCGCACTATCATCGTTTGCCCGAATCAGTAGAACAAGCCGGTGCGACGAATTCGCCAGAAGCTCACGTACGATTGCGCTGCCTAAAACACCTGTAGCACCGGTGATAAAAAAGGTAGTCATGTCAAGAGAATTACTGGCATGAGGACGGACCGGGTGCCGGCTGACCGGCCGGTTTTTAACGCTGCGGCGATTGCGATTTCAAGACGTTCAAGATGAGCAGCAAAGCGCCCTTCAACGATCTTGCGCCGGAGTTTCAGGTTGGTGGTTAACTCGCCGCCCTCAATCGAAAACTGCTGAAAGGTAACGACTACCCCAGCAAGTTGCTGATAACCCGGCAGATCTTTCAGGGCAACCCGGAGATCTGCGCGCAATGCCTCGCCAATCACCCCCTGAGAGCATGGCTCATCCAATTGCTCATCGACCGTACCGTCACCCGTTATGCACATTAGTTTGGCTTTATCGATACTGAGAATAGAAGCAATCGCGCCTGAATCCAGTTGAAGCACCACGCTCTGCCCAACGTAGGCCACCCGCTGAAGGTGCTCCTCTATGCGCATCGGTGATACCCATTTTCCCTCAGGAGTTTTGAAAACCTCGGATTTTCGCCCTAAAAGGGAAAGGAACCCTTCCTCATCCTGGCGGCCAAAATCGCCGGTACACCAATAGCCATCAGCGGTAAATCGTTCGGCGCTCGAGTCCGGGGCGTTCCAATAACCGTGGAATACGCCTGGGCCACGAACCAGAATTTCTCCATCCTGCGCCAAGCGGATCTGGTTGGGGGAAAGCGGCTTACCGGCGGTGCCAGGTTTTCTCAGCGAGAACCTGTTGGTCGCCATCGGTATAATGTTTTCGCTCACACCATACGCTTCAAGTACGGGCAACCCGATCGCTTCGAACCACTCGAGCAGCCATAACGGCATCGCAGCAGAGCCGCTGACAAAATAGCGTAATCGCTTACCGAAGACCGCGCGCAACCGCTTCAGTATGGTTCTGTCGGCAACATGCCAGCAAACCGACATCGCGATACCGGGACGCTTTCCGGAACTTTTTGCAAGCGCCTGCTCCCGCCCGAGACGCACGGACCACTCGGTCAGGTACCGGATCGGCAGCCAAAGTGTTGTAATGCGCTCAGCAATCCCGGACTGCATGCGCTCGAATACACGGGGCACGCCGATCAGAATGTGAGGCTCCACGCTCCCGATGTGATCCATAAGCTCTCGAGGATTACTTAGAATGTAACTGGCAGCACCCCGGCCGATTGCATAGAAATTAATGACGCGCTGGAAGAGGTTTGCCAGCGGCAGCCAGCAGAGCAGCACATTTTCTTCCCCAAGATCATCGAATGGCTCAGAAATCGCGTCAATCGCGGCCAATACCTGCTCGTGGGAAAACATTATTGCTTTAGGTGAACCGGTCGTTCCGGAAGAAAAAACTATTACGGCTGCATCGTGCGGTTCCGGACCGGCAACGGTTTGCTTGAGTTCGGGGGCATGGCTTGCTGCAAAAATGTCCCTTACACTGCGCTCGGATACATGCTGTCGATCGCCGTCAAAGATCATGACCAGCCTGATTCGATCACGAACGTCCCCTGCTATCCTTGCGAGCACTGCCTGGTCCTGGACAAACAGCACGGAAGGATCGAGAAGTCTGATCACCTGGTCGAGCTGGTCAGATGGATAATTGGGATCAATCCCTGCGACGGTCGCAGCAGCAGCAAATGCCCCCATCTGCGCATACTCCCAATCGAGCGAAGTAGGCGCCAGAATCCCTACACGATCACCTTTGCCAATACCCGCCTCGATCAGGGCGGCGCCCATCCATGCCACCTTTCGCGCGAACTGCTCCCAGCTTACCGGTTCCCAACGCTTATCCAGGCCGAGGGTAAAGAATGCAGGTGCTGCGGGAGATGCCGCACAGCGCGCTTCCAGTAGACCAGGTATCGTCCTACGATTCATCCGTACCCCGTTGTTCGCGCCACTGTCTTTGCCTCTGAACGCTATTCCATCTTCGGATCGTATGCTCCACGAGGTTGCGTGATTCTAAGCTCATTCTCTGTCAGTCCAAGCCACTGCATCTGGCGGGTAACATTCCTGCCGAGAAACAATCGGCGCCGAATCATGAAATCGACTGTCGGCGCCATAACGCTCCAGTAGGCGCGACTCGCTTTTCCATCACGAATCAGATTGGAAAACTCCGGTGCGTAAGGATTATAACCAAAATGTTTAATATCGGAATACATCAGAAGCCAGTTGATCGGGTAGTTGCTGTGGATGGGATTTCCATGGGATCGACGCTTCACAAGTCCTAAATCATGAACCTTACGAATCATCGCATCCTGGTCATAGTCCCAGGCGTGCAGTGGGGCAAGATAACGCGGAAACTGCGTTTGAGGCGGATAACGATGTGGATTCCAGAAGCGCCCCAGTTCCTCCGGCGTGAAATCATCCGACTCCCGCAGCCCCGGCGGCGTCCAGTCGATCTCGGAAATGAGCTTGCGCGAAAATTCAAACTCCATGCGTTCCGGCTCGGGTTGCCCGGGGGAATATCCCGCAAGGACAAGCGGAATTCCTTTTTCCGTTGCTACCGTTAGCGCGTCACCTTCGAAGAGCGGCGCATATACATATGAAACCGTGTATACCGCGCCACGCTCTTCCTGATTCATCAGCAAAAACCTGAAGAGCTTCCGGTAAAACCTGGCGGAAGGGCGGTGCACGAGATGGTCGATGTCGAGTTTTTCGATTGTTCTTCGGATATTGGCCCATGCTACCTCTGGAATATTGACATCCGTCGTAAACGCGAGCACCTTCAGACCATACTCAACTTTGAGACGGTGGAGCAGATATAAGCTGTCCTTCCCTCCGCTCCAGCAGACTAACGCATCGTACGGGCCCTGTCCCCGGCACTCGTGCAGCGTCGTTTCCAGTTCTTGCTGCCGGTGCCGCCGGGCTTCGTCAAGCTTGCTTCTATCCTCGGGAATGTGATGTCTGCAGAAAACGCAAACACCAGCCGAATCGAAGTTGGCGCCAGGCACGTTACCGGGAAGCAGGCAATGTTTGCAGAGTGACACAGGAAAGCCTCACAGATACATCAGTTGCAAAAGACGAAGCGTTCTCGAATAGAAGTCACAAAATGATACGCAAACCGGAGAGTAAATCGCGGATGCAGTCCCGAAGACGCGTGTGCGGCAATCACTGCTCTAGCTTTGCAGCTTGCTGTGAGGCAGTATCTTGATGGGTTTGCGCAGATATCCCGTAGCGCCCCGGCGCGACCAGGTTCAGAGGATCCACGGCATTCTTGATGGTCCGGAGAAAATCCCTTGCGACCGGGTTTCTGTCCAGAGAGCCCGGCATGCTCATCGTGGTAACCCGATAAGGAGGATAGCCGTTTTTCAGGAATGCGTCTCGGCTCTCATTGTACCAGGCACGGGCGCGCACAGCGTCGGCCGGATCGTTCCGGGCATAAAATACGCCTATCAGCAAGATGATCGAGCGCGGGCTTTCCACAATGATCTCTACAAAAAAATCGCATTCATGGCGCGCAAAGATATCTTTAGCCAGCGTCAGCGCGTGCATGACATGCCTGGAAGCGAACGGTACCACGGGCCCAATCCAAAGCAAACCACATTGGTCCCGTGCCGGATCGATGTCGTCGACAGGCTTTTGCTGATGCGATTTGAAATATACCTGCCGGACGAAATGATCGGTGGGTATGCCCCGAAACAGATTAATCGCGGGAACCAATGCCTCGATGGCCGCATCCGACTTGCCCAGCATGCGGTTTACCAGGGGTGCGACCTGACGTAACAAGCGCCCGTGCCAATTATCCTCGATGGCCGCGCCCACGAACTGAATGCGACCATAGCGCCCCAGTACGCGCTTGATGGCTTGTTTCTGAAACCTAACCTCCGCCGGGCTGCCATACAGTCCACAGCCGAAGGTCCAACGCGCTATCCCGTGCTGCTTACGCCATGTTTCCATCGCTCGTTCGCTCAGACAACGCGCGCCATCCAGTAGATCGAAAGGATACTGCGATACGATGCACATCATGGCGAAATCGTTGGCCAAATGCGGATGCGATCGCAGGGCGCCGCGGAATACGAGTTGTCGCAGGTCATCGATAAAGGCGCCAAATTTCTCATCGGATGTCGTGTACTCAAACGCAGCCCAGTCGAAGCATTCGGGTGCGGGCATGAGCCAGATTCCCGACTTCACTACAATGCCGAGATTGGATTGTGCGAACAACCCTTCGATAGACGGACCCACCCCCAGCTTGTAGGTATGTCTAACGTTATTGTTACTCTGAGGACCGCCACCGGTTTCGAGCAATTCGCCATTGGGGAGAACTACATCCAGGCCGCAAAGACATTCAAAATGATTGGCATAGGGCGTTAACCCGCGCCCCTTGTCCAGCGCATTGCCCAGCACGCTGGCAAACTGTGTGGTGCCTGCCGAGTCGGACCAGAGAGCAGGATGCTTCTGTTTTAGATGATCATTCAGTTGTTTGTAGGTGACCCCCGGTTCTATGACAGCATAGCCCAGCTCTTCGTTGACCTCCCAAATCCGGGTCATCCGCTCCAGGATCATGGTAATTCCACCGGGATAGCAGGCCGTTTTTTCACCGTAACCCCAGTTCTTTCCCGTGCTGACTGGCCAAATCGGAACATTGAATGCGTTTGCCAACCGCACAACGATTTGAACCTGTTCGGCACTGATCGGATAGACCGCAGCGGCAGGCGTCTCCCCGTAAGGGATACATGTACGTGAAGTCATCTCCAATTCACTGACTTCCACTATCACCTTGTCGCGGCCAAGCTGTTCTTGGAGTTCTTCGACCAGGGCTACCGGCAAGGTCTTAAGTTCCATATCGCTCCTGGTTGGGATAGTAATGTAATATATCTTAGCGTAAGCCGCCTCGCCGAGTCCAGCACCTTATAGGGATGGTTCAACCGGCTTTACGCTTCTTACCCGCGTCAGGTCACTCTCATGCAGTTGCGCTTCGCTTTGCTCGCTGTGATCAACTTACGGGGGGACTTTCACTCGCGCGAGCGCGCCCATGCCGGCGCGCCAATAAAAAACCCTCCAAACGGAGGGTTTTTTTGAATCAGGTGCGCTGTTGATTTTTCAGGCTTTTACGACCGCTTCGCCCGACGCATGGCGCCAAATCCGAGTAGACCCATGCCTATCAAAGCAAGACTCCCGGGCTCTGGTACTAGAGTAGCGTTAACGGTAAAGTCCAGGTTGTCAAAAATCGGGAAGCCCCCTGCGACATTGCTCGAACTGGAGAGACCGCCATTACCACCCGTAATATCGTTGTTGAGTACCAGCCCGGGAAAGTCTTGAAAAGTTATCGTCCCGTCCAGAGACAGATTGGAGTTGTCAACGGCGGTGACGGATGACAATGCAAGGAAATCACCGATATCCAACGGTGCTATAGCCGAGAAAAAATCGCTGCTTCCAGTTGCATCTAATCCGATCGCGAACCGAAGATCGCCGTCGGTCGCTGAAGTGATGCCTTGTGCGATAGTGCCGTCACGATTATAGTTATTCGCCGCATCTTCGAAAACTACAGTAATGGTCCCGTCGCCTGTCATCTGACCGCCACCGAAGTCAGAGAAGTTAAAGCCGGCGGCGACGGCATCGGTGGCCGCCAGTGGCTCGAATGCAAATTGCCACAAGTCGATGGCCTGGCTACCCATGCTATCGTCGGGTCCCGCCGGGGCAAAATCAATATCCGCCGGCGGCGGCGTCGACGACACCTTTACGGCGTTAAGCGCCGTCAACTCGTTGTAACTGGTGCCCGAGCCAATAGTCGTCCCCTCGATGGTATTGATGCCGACGATAGCAATCAAAAGATCGCCGGCCGACACGGTAGGTGTTCCGCCGGCGCTGGTCGACCCATCCACGTTAATCAAAAATTCTGCGCTATTATCAGACAATAGCGTCGCAGTTGGCGCGCTGTTAAACAATGGAGCCAGTGGCAAGGCATGGACTGCACCACTGCTCAAGCCCGCTATCATTAGCGCAGACGATAGCATTTTAAGTTTCATAGTATTAATTTTCATATTTTCTCCTGATCGTTGACGTGTTAAATTATGTTTTTTTATCGACCTACCGGTACGGTATGCACGCTGTATGCCTTGACACACCTGCTTTACTATAAAGCAAGACCCATGCCAAGGCAAGCATAAATAGCAAAAAAGTTATAATATTCAATAAACTAATAATATGATCGGATTAATCTCTTCCCGTACGCTTTTCGCATCAGATTAAATTGTAAATTTCTCCGACAAAAAAGGATAAAGTTTTCCTTTGATAAGTGCGCGTCAGCCTCTTTTCTATGTCACATCGCCAGTTACGTTAGTCGAAGCGCCAAAATCGGGGCTTGATTCCCACCCCCTATGTAAAATTCCTCGACAACATAGTACTGTTAACCTGAATCCGGTAGTTGGACGGGGTGAGGTGCGCGGTTTTTGGGGTGCAGGG
Organism: Nitrosospira sp.; assembly: GCA_030453055.1. GTDB lineage: Bacteria > Pseudomonadota > Gammaproteobacteria > Burkholderiales > Nitrosomonadaceae > Nitrosospira. Next base: position 11,249 of record JAKDLC010000012.1, on the reverse strand, counting down.
CAAGGCGCAACGACGCGGGATGCGGCGCGCCCCACGCATGTCGAACGCGGTGATAGACTCATCGCACTATGATCCTGCCTCCGGATTGTGCCAGCAACCATCTGCCGCAATCAGCTTATCCGCCTCCTTGGGTCCCCAGCTCCCGCGTTCGTAGGGAATAGCCTCAGGATGCGTTTCGAGGACAGGGTCGAGCGCCGCCCAGGCCGCCTCTATGGCCTCTTCCTGGGTAAACAGCGTCTCGTCGCCGATCATGGCGTCATGCAAAAGCCGCTCGTAAGGCGATTCGCGTCCAAAATGTTCTTCGACCAGGCAGAATTCTCGCTGATCGCCAATAAAATCTTTTCCCGCCAGCTTGACCCGCGCGGCGATAGCAATGGCGGAGATGGGGGAGAGCCTGAAGCGCAAATAGTTGGCGTCGCAAGTTTCCGGTCCCGTATCGGCGAAAAGCTGTTGCGGCGGCGGCTTTAGCTGGACGATAACCTCGGTGGCCGTCTCGGCCAGGAATTTGCCCGAGCGCAGGTACCACGGGACCCCTCCCCAGCGCCAGGAATCAATGAAAAGACGCAAGGCGCAAAATGTTTCGACATCGGAATCTTCCGCCACGCCTGCTTCCTTGCGATAGCCGGCATATTGGCCGCGCACCAGGTCGTCTGATTTCAACGGACGCATGGCCTGGAAGACATTGACTTTCTCGCCCTGAACGGATCCAAAACCCCTATGGGACGGAGGCTCCATGGCAAGCAGCGCAACGACCTGAAAAAGATGATTCTGAATCACGTCGCGAAGACAGCCCGCGGATTCGTAAAATCCGCCGCGGCCCTCCACGCCGAAATCCTCCGCCAGCGTTATCTGGACGCTGGCCACGTGGTTCCGGTTCCAGATGGGTTCAAGAAGCGAATTGGCGAAGCGGAAATAGAGAATATTCCTGATCGACTCCTTTCCGAGGAAGTGATCGATGCGAAAAATCGAGTCTTCCGGGAACACCGAACGCGCGACGCGGTTGAGTTCTCGTGCCGAAGCGAGATCGCGTCCGAATGGTTTTTCAACGATAACCCGTGCACCGTCGGACAAATGCGTCGCACCGAGCCCCTTGATGACCGTTGCAAAAAGAGAAGGCGGAATGGCGAGGTAGTGCGCCGGGCGCCGTGCATCGCCCAGCGCCTCCTTAAGCGTCCGGAACGTATCCGGATTGTTGTAATTGCCGCTGACGTATCGAAGCAGCGAAAGTAGATGGCTGAGCGCATTCCGGTCATCGACTTTTCCGGGTTCGCAGGATTTCCTTATCGCCTCGGCCGCTTTGTCGCGAAGTTGTGCGAGGCTGCAATTCGAGGAGGCGACGCCGACTACCGGTACAGTGAGTGAGCCCTGTTTCGCCATCGCATAGAGCGCGGGAAAGATTTTTTTCTGGGCGAGGTCGCCTGTGATACCGAACAGTACCAGTGTGTCGGACGGCGCCTCGCCGACGTATGCTCCACCCATCCCGGCCTCCTCCATCCTAGCCCCCTCCTTTTTTCTCATCATGTCCGCCAAATCGCTTCCTCATCGCGGAGAGCAACCGGTCGGCATAGTCGGCATTGCCGCGGGATTCAAAGCGGCTGAAGAGCGCCGCGCTGATCACCGGTACAGGCACGCCCTCGTCTACCGCGGCCAGCGTTGTCCAGCGCCCCTCGCCGGAATCCGATACGCGCCCTGAAAATTTGGCGAGATCGGCATCCTCGACCAACGCCTCCGCCGTCAGATCGAGCAGCCAGGACGCCACAACGCTGCCTCGACGCCAGACTTCCGCAATCTCCGGCAGATCCAGCTCATATTGGTAAAATTCGGGGTTGCGCATCGGCGCGGTCTCGGCATCCGTGTCGCGCGCCCGTTTACCGGCATTGGCGCTGTGAAGGATATTCAGGCCTTCGGCATAGGCCGCCATCAGTCCGTATTCAATCCCGTTGTGTACCATCTTGACAAAATGCCCCGCTCCGTGCGGCCCACAGTGCAGGTAGCCGTGTTCGGCCGTGCCGTCTTGCCGCTGACGGCCGAATGTGCGTGGCGCGGCGTCAATACCCGGGGCAAGGGCGGCAAAGATCGGGTCAAGGCGCCGGACGATTTCTTTTTCGCCGCCGATCATCAGACAATATCCACGCTCACGGCCGGCGACGCCGCCGCTCGTTCCGACATCGACGTAATGCATTCCCTTTGCGTCCAACTCCGCGCCCCGCCTTATATCGTCGTGGTAATAGGAGTTGCCGCCGTCGATGATAATATCGCCGGCGTCGGCAATCGACACCAGATTCGATAGAATGTGATCAACCGCGGCGGCGGGAACCATCAACCACACCGCGCGCGGTTTAGCCAGCCGGGAGAGCAAATCCTCGAGCGATGCCGCTCCGACGGCGCCCTGCGATTGCAGTTCCCGGACGGCTTCAGCGCGAGGATCGTACACCACGCATTCGTTCCCGGCTTTGAGCAGCCGAGCCGCCATGTTGATACCCATACGTCCCAGTCCGATCATTCCGATTTGCATCGTGGTTCTCCTTTCAGTTAAGAGTCGTCGCAGGCAGGCCCGCCATTGGGCGCCGCGGCAAGCGCATCGCCGACCATCGTTTGCGCTTCCTCAAGGATGCCGTGCAGATGGTCCGCGCCACGGAAGCTCTCGGCGTAAATTTTGTATATATTCTCGGTGCCGGACGGACGCGCCGCAAACCATCCGTTTTTGGCAACCACTTTAATACCGCCGATAGGCGCGTCATTACCCGGCGCCCGGGTGAGAATCGTCTGGATTTTTTCACCGACCAGATTCGCGGAACGTATCTGCTGTGGCGAAAGTTTCGCCAGAATTTCTTTTTGCCTCGGGGTGGCCGGCGCATCGACGCGTTCGGAAACGGATTCGCCAAGCTCGCGCTCGAGCTCATGGTATAGCTCGCCCGGATCGCGGCCCATGCGCGCAGTGATCTCCGCCGACAGCAACGCCGGGATGATCCCATCCTTGTCCGTTGTCCACACCGCGCCGTCGAAGCGAAGGAAGGAAGCGCCGGCGCTTTCTTCGCCGCAGAGGCCCAGAGAGCCATCGCGCAGGCCGTCCACGAACCATTTAAAGCCGACCGGCGTCTCGTAAAGCTTTCGGCCCAGCTTCGCGGCCACCCGATCGATCATCTGGCTGCTCACCACTGTTTTGCCTACCGCCACGTCCCCGCCCCATTTCGGACGGTGCTGGAAAAGATAGTGAATCGCGACGGAAAGATAGTGATCCGCCGGCAGCAGACCCGCGCTCCGGGTAACGATCCCGTGCCGGTCGTGATCGGTATCACAGGCGAAGGCAATGTCGAAGCGATCTTTCAGATCGATCAACCCATGCATGGCGTAGGACGAAGACGGGTCCATGCGAATCCTGCCGTCCCAGTCGACTGTCATGAAGCGGAAAGTCGGATCGACAATCTCGTTTACCACCGCAAGGTTCAGCGCATAGCGATCGGCAATCGCGGCCCAGTAGCGCACACCGGCACCGCCGAGCGGATCCGCCCCCATGTGGATGTTTGCCCCGCGTATTACGTCCATATCGATCACATTATCAAGATCGCTTACGTAAGTGTTGAGAAAGTCATGCTGATGCGTCGTAGAAGCGCGCAATGCCTGCTCGAACCGTTTTCGTTTTATTTCACTGAGATTATTTTTAAGAAACTCGTTGGACATGGATTCAATCCCGGCGGTGATTTCGACGCCCGCCGGGCCGCCGTGCGGCGGATTGTATTTAAAACCGCCGCTCTCGGGGGGGTTGTGAGAAGGCGTGATGACGATGCCGTCCGAAAGTCCTTTCGTGCGGCCGCGGTTGTAGGTCAGTATGGCGTGAGAAATCGCGGGAGTGGGCGTGTATTCTCCATTTGCGGATAGCATGACTTCGACCCCGTTTGCGGCCAGCACTTCTAGCGCACTGGCGTACGCAGGCTCGGAAAGCGCGTGCGTGTCGATGCCAAGGAACAACGGCCCATCGATATTCTGTTGTTTGCGGTACCGGCAAATGGATTGCGTGATGGCAAGAACGTGCCATTCGTTGAAACTTGCGTCCAGCGCCGAACCGCGATGCCCTGAGGTGCCAAACGCAACCCTTTGCGCCGGTACAGACCAATCGGGAATCTGTGTGTAATAGGCGGTGACAAGCTTGGGTACGTTCAACAGCATCGACGGTTGCGCAGGTTTGCCCGCGGATGGGCTGATTTTCGTAGTTGTTTGTTGAGTAGCCATGCTGCCTCAATATGACGTTAGCGGAACCGGGAGCGGGAGCGGCACGCGGGTGAAACTCAAGTGGCGGGCTTGGCGGGAAGCGCCGATGCGTGGCGTGCAATCTGTTCCCGGGCCGCGGCTGCGACGTGTTCGGGGTTGAATCCGAAGTGCTGTGCGACAACCTTTCCCGGCGCGGACAGGCCAAAACTACGCATGCCCAGAATGCTCCCCGCCGCGCCGGCATAGCGTTCCCAGCCGAAGGGAGAGGCTTCTTCAACCGCGACGCGCGCCGGGATGTCAGGCGGCAGCACGCTGTCGCGATATTCCTGATTCTGCTTCTCGAACAATTCCCATGATGGCATGCTGACCACGCGCGCCTTGATTCCTTCCGACTTCAGTTGTTCATAAGCGGCGACACACAGCGAGACTTCGCTTCCGGTGGACAGCAGCAATACATCGGGCTTGTTATCGGGAGCGTCGGCGAGCACATAGGCGCCGCGAGATACACCGCTTGCGGGCGCATATCGGGTACGATCCAGGGTGGCTACCGCCTGCCGCGTCAGTATCAGGCAGACAGGACGGTCTGTAAGCCGCATCACGATCCGCCATGCCTCCACGACTTCATTTGCATCCGCCGGCCGCATTACGATCATGTTTGGCATCGCGCGCAAAGAGGCAAGCTGCTCGATCGGCTGATGCGTTGGTCCGTCTTCTCCCAGACTGATGGAATCATGGGTCCAGATATAAATAACGGGAATTTCCATCATTGCACTCAGTCGGATCGCGCCGCGGCAATAATCGGTAAAAATGAGAAAGCTCGCCGCGTAAGGGCGCAATTTCGATAGACTCATTCCGCTGGCGATGGCGCACATCGCATGCTCGCGCAGTCCGAAATGGAGATTGCGTCCACTGTAATCGCCGCCCACGTTCTCACTCTGTCCCGGCGCCTGAAAATCGCCGTAACATGCATCCTTCAATCCGGTTTTGGTCGAGGGCGCCAGATCCGCCGCACCGCCAAGCAACCATGGCATTTTCTCCGCAATGGCGTTCAGCACCTTGCCGGATGACTCGCGCGTCGCGATACCCGTCGTATCCGCCGCAAACGCCGGCAATGCGCTGTCCCAGCCTGCCGGCAGTTCGCGCCGCTGCATGCAGTCGATCTGTTCGGCCAGATCCGGATATTGTGCGCGATAAGCCGCAAACAGGATTTTCCAGGCTTCGTGCGCGGTTGCTCCGCGTTCGCCAGATTGCGCTTTGATATGTTCCCGGACGCCATCCGGTACATGAAACTGCTTGTCGGGGTCGCAGCCGAAAAACTCCTTCGCCAGCCGGACTTCCTCGGGACCCAGCGGTTCACCATGCGCTTCCCGCGTGTCCTGCTTGTGCGGCGCTCCATAACCGATATGGCTTCGTACGATAATCAACGTCGGACGGTCATGCGTATCAAGAAATGCCTCATACGCGTACGTCAGCAGCGCCAGGTTGTTTGCATCGCTGACCTGCATGACATTCCAGCCGTGACCGGCGAACCGGGCGGCTACGTCCTCGGTAAAAGCAAGATCGGTCGATCCTTCGATCGTGATGTGGTTATCGTCATAAATCCAGCACAGGTTGCCCAGTTTGAGATGTCCCGCCAGCGACGCCGCCTCGTTGCTGATTCCCTCCATCATGTCACCGTCGCTGCACAGCGCATAGACGTTATGCTCAAACAGCGGGAAACCGGGCCGGTTATAGGTGGTCGCCAGCCAGTGCTCGGCGATGGCCATGCCGACGCTGGTCGCGGCGCCCTGTCCGAGCGGCCCCGTGGTGGTTTCCACACCCGAGGTCCAGCCGTATTCGGGATGGCCGGTGCAGCGGCTGCCCGCTTGCCGGAAGCTCTTGAGGTCGTCGAATGTCACGGCCAGCCGATCTGCCTCTTCATAGCTCGGGCCTGCCGCTTTGACGTCGGCCAGATAAAGCAGGCTGTAGAGTAATGCCGAGGCGTGGCCGGCCGAAAGAATGAAGCGGTCGCGGTTCGGCCATGCGGGATCGGCGGGATCGTACCGCAGAAAGCGCTGCCAAAGACAATATACCGTCGGGGCCGCGCCCATCGGCGTGCCGGGATGACCGGAACGCGCCTTCTGCACGGCATCAATGGACAGGCTGCGAAGCGTGTTGATACAAAGCTGGTCGGATTGATCTTGGTCGGTCATGGGATAGTTCCGGTAGAGCAAGTGCTATGCTTGCGAGATTTTAGGGTGATTATGCTTTTTTGAGCCGGGTGTAGCGCCGGATCAGCGCACTTGTTGAGCTGTCATGCTTCAAGGGGGGTCCGGATGAGTCCTCTAATTCCCGAATAATACGCTGTGCCAGCGCTTTGCCAAGTTCCACGCCCCATTGATCGAATGAATCGATGTTCCAAATGATTCCTTGCGTGAAGACGCTATGTTCATAAAGAGCGACCAATGTTCCAAGTGCGTAGGGAGTCAGGCGCTCGATGAGAATAGTGTTGGTGGGGCGATTCCCTTCGAAGCTTCGATGTGGACACAACCAGTCTGGCGTTCCCTCGGCTTTCACTTCCTCTGCTGTCTTGCCGAACGCCAATGCCTCCGTCTGGGCAAACAGATTCGCCATCAACAGATCATGATGATTACCCAGCGGATTGAGAGTCTGGCAGAAGCCGATGAAGTCACACGGAATCAACCGCGTACCCTGATGGATGAGTTGATAGAACGAATGCTGGCCGTTGGTGCCGGGCTCACCCCAAACGATGGGCGATGTTTGATAGTCGACGCGCGCGCCGTCGATCGTCACGTGCTTGCCATTGCTCTCCATTGTCAATTGCTGAAGATAGGCCGGCAAGCGTTTGAGGTACTGGTCATAAGGCAGCACGGCAACGGTCTGGGCATCGAAGAAGTTGTTGTACCAGATCGAGAGCAACCCCATGAGTACAGGCAGGTTTTTGTCGAAGGGCGCGGCGCGGAAGTGCAGGTCCATGGCGTGAAAGCCCTCCAGCATGGCGCTGAAGTTTTCCGGCCCGATCGCAATCATGGTCGAGAGGCCAACCGCCGAGTCCATCGAATAACGTCCGCCTACCCAATCCCAGAATCCGAACATATTGGCCGGGTCGATGCCGAATTCCGACACTTCCTTCGCATTGGTCGAGACAGCGACGAAGTGCTTGCGTACGGCTCTAACATCTTCAAGTTTGTCCAGTGTCCACTTACGGGCGGCGTGGGCATTGGCAAGCGTCTCGGTCGTGGTAAACGTCTTCGAGCAGACGATGAACAGTGTTTCTTCGGGGTCGATGGCGGCGGTCACTTCGTTAAAATCCGTACCGTCCACGTTGGATACGAAGCGGAAGCTCATGTCACGCAAGCTGTAATGGCGCAAGGCTTCGTAGGCCATTACCGGACCCAGATCGGAACCGCCAATACCAATATTGACAATATTGCGAATGCGCTTGCCCGTATGTCCCTGCCACAGCCCGCTGCGTAACTGGTCCGCGAAAACGGCCATCCGATCGAGCACGGCATGCACCTCGGGTACGACATCGAGTCCATCAACCGCGATTCCCGAGCCCTCGGGTGCGCGCAAGGCAGTGTGAAGCACGGCACGCTGCTCCGTCGAGTTGATCTGTTCACCCGTGAACATCGCATCGATGCGTTTTCGCAGGTCGCACTCCCCGGCAAGCTGCACAAGCAGCCGGAGCGTCTCGTCGGTCACTCGATTTTTCGAGTAGTCGAGGTAAATACCGGCGGCTTCAGCCGTGAGGCGCTCCCCTCGCTTGGGGTCGTCGGCAAAAAGCTGTCGCAGATGCAGATTCCGGATTGCGCGATGATGTTCCTCCAGCGCCTTCCACGCTGGTCGCTCTGTCAGAGCCTGGGCCGCCGGGCGGGTCATGGCTGTTGCCCATCACTCGCCCTTCTTTTCTTGATCAGCCGCCACAGCCACATTGCGTAACCGGAAACGGCATAAAGAAAAGAAAGGCAGAACAGCACAACGGGCGGATGGCTCGGAATCACCACGAAAAAGAATAGCGCCAGTAGTAGAACGGTAATGAATGGCACGCTTTTGCGCAAATTGATTTCCTTGCCGCTGTAATAGGGGATGTTGCTAACCATTGTGAGACCCGCGAACAGGGTAATGCACCAGGCGAGCCACCTGATATCCGTACCCATTATTCCAAAGTCCAGCATCACCCAGACCAGCCCCGCAATCAGCGCGGCGGCGGCGGGGCTGGGCAGACCCTGAAAAAAGCGTTTGTCGACAACCTCTATGTTGGTATTGAAACGCGCCAGACGCAGCGCAGCGCAGACGCAATAAATAAAAGCCGCAATCCATCCCAATTTACCCATGCCCTTCAAGGCCCATTCATATATTACCAGCGAAGGCGCAGCGCCGAAAGAAACCATGTCCGACAGGCTGTCGTATTCCGCGCCAAATTCGCTCTGTGTGTGAGTCAGACGAGCTACGCGGCCATCCAGACCGTCCAGCACCATCGCGATAAAAATCGACACCGCGGAGTGTTCGAAACGCCCGTTCATTGCCTGCACGATGGCGTAAAACCCCGCAAACAACGCCGCGGTAGTAAACAGGTTGGGAAGCAGATAAATACCCCGCCGGCGCAGCTTGGATTTGAGCATGAGGCGTGGCAGCTGTGGATCGTGCATTGTTTGCGCAATACAGAAGAAGACCGACGCATGGTAAACGGTTATGGGCCGATGGTAAACAGTGCCCGATGTTGAGGGAGAGCAGACTATCTACAAAAACTGTCATTCCCGCGAAAGCGGGAATCCAGGCACTGACTGGAACAGGTCGTCATCCTGCGGTGGGGTGAATTCGGGCAACCGGAAAACCCATGGATTCCCGCTTTCGCGGGAATGACAGGGTTAAGGGAAGTAGACGTAGGGCAATGTGCCTGCATAATGAAAAAAATCAGAAAATATCGTTGACAGCGAACAGAGTATCTACCGCGGAATGCTTTTATCGCCGGTCCAGCCGGCGCGCGACGGGCCACTAGTTCTTCGCCTGGTCAACCAGCTTGTTCTTCTTGATCCACGGCATCATGTCGCGCAGTTTCGCGCCTACCGTCTCGATCTGATGAGCGGATGCAAGGCGGCGGCTGGCTTTAAGCATGGGCGCCCCGGCACGATTTTCCAGAATGAATTCGCGAGCGTATTCACCGGTCTGTATTTCATGCAGGATTTTGCGCATTTCGGCACGGGTAGCATCGGTAACGATGCGCGGACCGCGTGAGATGTCGCCATACTCGGCATTGTTGGAAATCGAGTAACGCATGTTGGCGATGCCGCCTTCGTAGATCAAATCCACAATCAGTTTCACTTCGTGGAGGCATTCGAAATAGGCCATTTCCGGTGCGTACCCGGCTTCAACCAGGGTTTCAAAACCAGCCTGGATCAATGCGGTAAGACCTCCGCACAGCACCACCTGCTCGCCGAACAGATCGGTTTCGGTCTCTTCGCGAAAGTTGGTTTCAATCACGCCGCCGCGCGTGCCGCCGTTGGCTGCGGCATAGGAAAGCGCCAGATCGCGCGCCTTGCCGGATTTATCCTGATGCACGGCAATCAGTGACGGCACACCGCCGCCCTGTGTGTAGGTCGAGCGCACCAAATGGCCGGGTCCCTTGGGCGCAATCATGATGACGTCAAGGTCCTCGCGTGGTGCTACCTGACCATAATGAATGTTGAAGCCATGAGCAAAGGCAAGCGTGGCACCCTTCTTGAGATTGGATTCGATCTCCGAGGTATAAACGGCGGCGATTTGTTCATCGGGCAGCAGCAGCATCACGACATCCGCTCCTTTTACCGCTTCCGCAATTTCCTTGACGGCAAGGCCGGCCTTTTCCGCCTTGCTCCAGGAGACCCCCTCTTTGCGCAGGCCAACGGTCACCGTTACGCCGGAGTCTCGCAGATTATTGGCGTGAGCGTGACCCTGCGAGCCGTAGCCCACAATGGTCACCTTCTTTTCCTTGATGAGCGACAAATCGGCGTCTTTATCGTAATAAACGTTCATGGTTTCCTTTCTGCTCCAATTAGAAAAATGCCAAATGCAAATCCGGGCGGCTGAGCATCACCTCTTTGCCTTACAGAATTTACAGAACTCAGGTGCCGCTATACTTTCAATATCCGTTCGCCGCGACCGATCCCGGATGCGCCGGTACGCACCGTCTCCAGAATTGCGCTATGTTCCACGGCATCAAGAAATGCGTCAAGTTTGGAACCGGTGCCGGTCAGTTCGATGGTATAGGACTTATCGGTGACATCGATGATGCGGCCGCGAAAAATGTCGGCCATGCGGGTTATCTCCTCTCGATCCTTACCGAGAGCGCGCACTTTTACCAGCATCAGTTCGCGCTCGATGTGGTCACCGTCACTCAAATCCACCACTTTGACCACTTCGATCAGTTTGTTCAGTTGCTTGGTGATCTGCTCTATCACATCGTCCGATCCGGTGGTAACCAGTGTCATGCGCGACAAGGTTGCGTCTTCGGTAGCCGCCACGGTAAGCGACTCGATATTGTAACCGCGCGACGAGAATAGACCGGCCACGCGAGATAAGGCGCCCGCCTCGTTTTCCATCAGCAAGGAAATGATATGGCGCATTTTTTAACCTAAGTCCGGCAGTTGGGCAGGGTGGAGTGTGCGGTTTTTGGGGCGCAGGGCAAGGCACAACGGCGCGGAATGGTTATTCCATTTCAAGGAGTTGCAACGCAGCCATGTGCCGCAAAAAACGTGCAATCCGCCCTGCAGCGAACCCGCCAAAAAGGTGAAGGTAAAATGATGCAAAAAGTCGTTGTGGATCATTTGCTAAAATTAAAAAAAGAGCGGTCGACTGCCGGAGTTAGGTTTAACCTAAATCCGGTAGTTGGACGGGGTGAAGTGTGCGGTTTTTGGGGTGCAGGGCAAGGCGCAACGACGCGGAATGGTCGTTCCATTCCAAGGAGTTGCAACGCCGCCATGTGCCGCAAAAACCGTGCAATTCGCCCCGTAGCGGGCCTCACCCGGAAGGTGAGCGTCAAATAATACGAAATATTGTTA
>JAKDLC010000120.1 GCA_030453055.1 Nitrosospira sp. | reverse complement strand
CCATGCCCGAGGGCAGGTCGCCTCGCAAGGCGACAATGTGCCGGATACCCCCGTCGTGATATTTTTGCAACATGGTGCGAATGTTTTCGCTGGTCGAACCGATGCATGAAAGATGGGGTGCGGCGGCATATCCCTCTGCCTGAATTTCCAGCACCGTCTCAAGGGTGCGGTCGCGAGTCGAACCGCCCGCGCCAAATGTCACCGAAAAGAATTTTGGATTGAGTTGCGCCAGCTGTTTGCGCGCAGCGCGCAACTTCTCCGTCCCTTCCGGCGTTTGCGGTGGAAAAAACTCGAAGCTGAAAGTGCGAGCAAACTTTTTTTGTGATTCCATCTTGCACCAACTTGCACCAACCACGGAGATTCAGAGAAGATAAAAGGGGAAGTTAGCCCCTTTTACTCTTCTTCGCACGCTCCGGAATCCGGAAGTATCAGTACCGATACATCGCCGGCTTGTAGGGTCCGTTTTTATCCAGATTCAGATATTCCGCCTGCTCGTCGGTTAGCTCCGTAAGTTTGACGCCCAGCTTTTTGATATGCAGCCGCGCCACTTTTTCGTCCAGGTGTTTGGGTAGCACATAGACGTTCTTTTCGTAGCCGGCGCCATTTTGCCAGAGCTCCATTTGCGCCAGCACCTGATTGGTAAATGAACTGGACATGACAAACGAGGGGTGGCCGGTGGCGCAACCCAGATTCACCAGGCGTCCCTGCGCCAGTACAATGATGCGGCGGCCTGTCGGAAAAATGACGTGATCCACCTGTGGCTTGATGTTTTCCCATGGGTATTTCTGGACGGAGGCAATGTCTATTTCGGAATCGAAATGGCCGATGTTGCACACGATGGCCTGGTCTTTCATTCTCAGCATGTGGTCATGGGTAATGACGCGCAGATTGCCGGTGGCGGTAACGAAAATGTCTGGCTGATCGCAGACTTCATCCATGGCGACGACACGATAGCCTTCCATTGCCGCTTGCAGCGCGCAAATCGGATCTATCTCGGTGATCCACACAGTCGCCCCCAAACCACGCAGGGATTGGGCGCAGCCCTTGCCGACGTCGCCATAGCCGCACACCAGCGCAATCTTGCCGGCGATCATCACGTCGGTGGCGCGCTTGATACCGTCCACCAGCGACTCGCGGCAACCGTAAAGATTGTCGAACTTGGACTTGGTGACCGAATCGTTGACGTTGAACGCCGGGAACGGCAACTCGCCTTTTTTTTCCATTTCGTACAAGCGGTGGACGCCGGTGGTGGTTTCCTCTGTCACGCCGCGGATATTGGCGAGTTTGCCGGAATACCAGCCAGGTTGGGCGCTCAATCTTTTTTTGATCGCCCCGAACAGGGCTTGTTCTTCCTCATTGGCGGGATTGGCTATGACCGAGAGATCTTTTTCCGCCCTGCTGCCAAGGATGATCAGCAGCGTTGCGTCGCCGCCATCGTCCAGAATCATATTGGGCGCGCTGCCCGTGCTCGATTTCGCGTCACCGGACCACTCGAAAAGACGATGGGTATAGTCCCAATACTCATCCAGCGACTCGCCCTTGTAAGCAAACACCGGAATGCCTGCCGCTGCGATGGCTGCCGCTGCATGGTCCTGGGTGGAAAAAATATTGCACGAAGCCCAGCGTACTTCCGCGCCTAACTCGATGAGGGTTTCAATCAATACCGCCGTCTGGATGGTCATGTGAAGGGAACCGGCGATGCGCGCGCCCGCCAGAGGCTTCCCGGCTCCGTACTCCTCGCGTAGCGCCATCAAGCCGGGCATCTCGGTTTCGGCGATGGCGATTTCCTTGCGCCCCCACCCCGCCAAGGACATATCGGCGACTTTATAATCGGTGAATTCGTTACTCGCCAGCGTAGTGGGGGGGGTAGATGCAGCAGGGGTAGATGCAGAACTTAGCACAGCGTTCATGGAACAAATCTCCTGAAAAATGAACGAGCGCCGTTGTTACGATCCTTCCCGGCCGAGCCTCGCGGGACCATGCCCGTTGCAGCGCTCCTCAGCCGGAGAGGGGTTGAACTTGAACCGGTAACGGTTATCGCCTATGCCTCTACCGCGACCTCTATTCCCGCATCGGCGCGAAGCCGCGCGGCTTTGTCGGTGGCCTCCCAGGTGAACTCCGGTTCATCCCGGCCGAAATGGCCATAAGCGGCGGTTTTTTCGTAAATCGGACGCAGTAGATTAAGCGTATGAATAATAGCACGCGGACGCAAATCGAAATGCCGCTCGATCAGCCTTGCAATTTTATCGTCGGAAATTTTTCCCGTTCCGAACGTGTCGACCATCAGTGAGACTGGGCGCGCCACGCCAATGGCGTAGGCGATCTGCACTTCGCATCGGCTGGCGATACCGGCCGCAACGATGTTCTTGGCCACATATCGTCCGGCATAGGCCGCCGAGCGGTCTACCTTGGAGGGATCCTTGCCGGAGAAAGCGCCACCGCCGTGGTGCGCCGTACCGCCATAACTGTCCACGATGATCTTGCGACCGGTCAACCCGCAGTCGCCCATTGGCCCGCCTACCACGAACCGCCCGGTGGGGTTGATCATGTAGCGAGTTTCACCGTTCAGCATATTTTTCGGGAGTACGGGTTTAACAATCTCCTCGATTATCGCTTCGTTCAGTTCCGCGTAAGGAATATCCGGATGGTGCTGGGTGGATATCACCACCGTTTCAATACGCTGCGGCCTACCATTGAGATAGCGCACGGACACCTGGGACTTTGCGTCCGGACGCAGCCACGGCAGACGACCGTCTTTTCTCAGCTCCGCTTGCCGCTCCATCAAGCGATGGGCATAGTAGATCGGCATCGGCATTAATTGCGGCGTCTCGTCGCAGGCGTAGCCAAACATGAGTCCCTGATCGCCTGCTCCCTGATCCATTTCCTCTTCCTTGGCGCGATTGACGCCCTGGGCGATATCGGGAGACTGCTTGTTGAAAGCGGTCAGCACCGCGCAGGTATGGTAGTCAAAACCGATATCGGAACTGTTGTAACCAATGCGCTTGACGGCCGCGCGCGCGACTTGCATATAATCGACGTTGGCCCCGGTGGTAATTTCACCCGACATAACGATCAGACCGGTACTGCACAGCGTCTCGCAGGCTACCCGAGCGTTGGGATCCTGCGCCAGGATGGCATCGAGGATTGAATCGGAAATCTGATCGGCCACCTTGTCGGGGTGACCTTCAGACACGGATTCGGAAGTAAAAAGATATTCGCTCATGTTGTCCGGCCGCCTATAGTCTGAAAAGGCCTGTAGGATATCAAATTACGCGGATATTAAGAAGCTGAATTATCCTAGTAGTGAATCACGTTAATTAAGAAATATAATGACGCGCCATCTTCTTATCTGCATCGTATAGTGGAGATTGGGATAACACCCGAATAAAGATGGTGAGTTGGGCAAGATTAGGCGATAACCGTTAGTCATTGATCCCGCTAGACTTACTGCTGTTACTGCGAACGGTCTAACCCGAATGTCACTTACTTCTCGCTTATTCTGTACAAGAAACCTTGAGCGACTCGATATTCTCGAAAAAACCGAGTTCTTTATCAAGATCAGGCACGCGCTGACCGGGTGTAAAGGCCGCGGATCTGTTCAGATAGAGTTGGTTATTGTAAACCATCAGGGTCGCAATTGGTCCCATGATCACGCTATCGTATTTACGGCCCCAATCCAAAGCTCCTACGCGTGCATCGGGAACGTCGACCGGACCCACAAGCGAAAGCACGTCGCCCTGATAGTTCTCGGCAGTATAGAGCTTAGCCCAGCATCCGCCCGCCAATTTGGCGTCGGCTGCGATAATGGGTGGCGCCAACAGAATAGTCGGCGCCAGGGTATCGTTTTTGTCCTTTTTTCTGGCTTGGTCTTGTTCCTGAGCGGTGGCCGCTGTATTCATTCCAAGCGCACATATATATGTCAGCAAAACTGCCGCCATTCCGGTTCGTCCCATTTTTTTCTCCTGATTCCGGTTTATGCCGCCTCCAGTCGCCGCCAAAACCACTAACCAGATACTATCCGGGGCGAAAAGGCTTGTATGTGGGACGCCACACATTGCGGGAGGTCGAGGAAATAAAATCTTTTAAGCCTTGATTTCACGGTTTTGGTGACCGGTAAATCACTTAAAGCAATATCAATCTCATATGCCATTTGCGATATCAAGTTAAATCAATAAGCTAATGTGTGTTTCTTGAGAGAGTGAAGGGAAAATCATTGAGATTTCGCGTGAAACGGAAACTCATGGCGCGGTCATCCGAAATATCTGCCGCAAGCATAATATTACTGAGCTTGTAGGGGATTCCCTGGCGGAGGCGGTGAGATTCGAACTCACGGTAGAGTCGCCCCTACGGCAGTTTTCAAGACTGCTGCCTTAAACCGCTCGGCCACGCCTCCTGATACAGGGCGGAAATCATACCTTTTTAAGCCCGATTTTGCCAGCAAGACCCCTCTTTCGACGTTGATATTGCAACTTTTCCTAAATATGCGTAGTCTTATGCACTGTATAGTTCGTAAAACTACTGTATAGTTCGTCAACCAAGGAGACGTCATGCAACCTGAACTACGATATTCTGGCTCGACCGCGCAAACGGGGCTGGCTGTTGTTCGCAACAAGGTCCTGCGCAATACCTACTGGATGCTTGGCTTGACCATGATCCCGACCATGTTCGGCGCGATGATCGGGATGAGCACCAACTTCGCTTTCCTTGCGCAAGCCCCGATCATGGGGCCGCTGGTAATGCTGGCCGTGATGATGGGATTGCTGTTTGGCGTCAGCGCTACTCGCAACAGCGTGATGGGAATCGTTTTGCTGTTTACCTTCACGTTTGTCGCCGGCTGGTGGTTAGGCCCCATGCTGCAATACGCGCTTCATTTCAAGAATGGTGCGCAACTGGTGGGGGCTGCCGCTGCGGGAACCGGAATTATTTTCTTCACCCTGGCAGGAATAGCGACGGTGACGAAAAAGGATTTCGGCTTCATGCAGAACTTCCTGTTTGTGGGACTGGTGCTGCTGATTATCGCGTCCATCGCCAACCTGTTTTTCGCCATACCGGCAGCCTCTCTCGCCATCTCGGCGGTTGCGGTGCTGCTGTTTTCCGGCTTCATTCTGTTTGACGTGAGCCGTATCGTCAACGGCGGAGAAACCAACTATGTAATGGCGACGATGGGTATTTATCTCAGCCTCTATAACCTCTTCACCAGCCTGCTGCATCTGTTGTTGGCATTCTCGGGTGAACGAGACTGACAATCGGAAATTCTAATGAAAAAGGGCGGCGGTAGCCGCCCTTTTTCATTTGTGCTTATTTCTCTATAGCGGCTTTCTCAAACAGCGCAATGGATTCGACATGCGCGGTGTGCGGAAACATATTGACTACGCCCGCTGCCTTTAACATATACCCTTTCGTATGCGCCAGCACGCCCGCATCACGGGCCAGCGTCGCCGGGTTGCAGGATACGTAAACAATGCGCGAGGGCATGGCGCTTCCTTCTCCCAGGGAATTGACCGCAGCGATTGCCCCCTCACGCGGTGGATCAATCAGCATTTTGTCGACATGCCCCTGCCCTTGCATCCACGCCGCGTTTATTGCAAACAGGTCGCCTTCGATGAATTGCGTATTACGCGCAAGCCCGTTTCGTTTCGAGTTCTCCCCTGCCCGCCGTACCACGCCTGCGCTTCCTTCGTAACCTACGACATGCGCGCCACGCCGCGCGATCGGCAGGGTGAAATTCCCCAATCCGCAGAATAAATCCGCGATGCGTTCCCCCGGCTGCGGATCGAGGAGGCTCAGCGCGCGCCTGACCAGCACCCGGTTCATGGCGGGGTTGACCTGGGTAAATTCGGCAGGATGAAACGGCAGGACGATATCGAATTCCGGCAGGGTGTAAGTCAATTCCGGCGCGTTTTCCGGATAAAACGGATAGGCCGTCTCCGGACGGCCGCCGGGCTGCAGGAAAAACTGGATGCGATGTTGATCGGCGAAAATCTTGAGTGATGTTTCGTCCTGTGGGGTAAGTGACGCCAGGATGCGCAATACCAGCACATCCACGTCCTCACCCAACGACACCTCGATCTGCGGGACCCGGTCACGAATGGATAGACTGCCTACCAATGCCCGTAATGGCATGATAAGCGCCGAAATACGCGAGGGCATGACTTCACAGGCCCGCATGTCGGCGACAAAGCTGCTGCGCTTTTCGTGAAAGCCCACCAGAACCCCGCCTTTCTTCGCGACGTAGCGCACCGATAACCGCGCGCGATAGCGATAGCCCCAGGCTGCTCCATATACCGCCGGCAGTATCAATTCGGGCTTGACCTTGCCGATATGCTTGAGATTGTCTTCCAGAATACGCTGTTTCGCCGCTACTTGGGCGCGAGCGTCCATGTGTTGCAGGCTGCATCCGCCGCATACGCCAAAATGTCCGCACCGCGGTACGACTCGCGCAAAACCCGGCTTAAGAATCTGCCCAACCTGCGCCAATTCAAAATTCGATTTCTTGCGATAGGGATTGTAAGTGACCACTTCACCG
>JAKDLC010000119.1 GCA_030453055.1 Nitrosospira sp. | reverse complement strand
TATTGTCTACTTTCTTGATTCCCTCGGCCATCCACGCGAACATGATTACGCGATCCATCTGAGCTTGATTATCCACAAAACCGCTAAGCATGACCTCGCCATTGTGCGCCTCGATTTTCACATCCAGATCCTTGACATCGGGGTCGGCAAGCAACGCGGATTTTATCGTGCTTGCAAGCGTGCTATCGTCTATGATCTCTCCCGCGGGGGGCGCAACCCAGGACTCGTGCACCCTGTCTTCGGGTTTCGTGCAACCGGCGATGGAGACGACGCCGGTGAGCATGGCTGTCAGAGCAACTAATCCCCATTTATCGTTCATGCTATTTTCCCTCCATTAGTGTTGATTTATTGCATCGCTGGTTTTAACTAGCAAATGCTCCCGGACCTGTTCCGACAGGTTTCCCGCCAGGCAATCGAATTCCTTCGTTTCCTTCATGGAACGTAGCCAGGTGAGTTGCCGTTTCGCCAGTTGCCGCGTTGCGGCAAGCGCCATTTCGCGCATTTTCGCCATGCAGATTTCATTGTTCAGGTACATCCATGCCTGCCGGTAACCAACGCAGCGCATTGAAGGACTCTTGTCATCCAGGTGGAATTTATCATGGATTGCGCGAATTTCGTCGATCAATCCCAGCTCGAGCATTTCCTCGAAGCGATGCGCGATACGTCGGTGCAACACCTCGCGTTCGCCGGGAATCAGGGCGATGCGAATCACACGGTAGGGAAGATGAACATGCCTGGGTTTTTTCAGAATTTCCGACATGGGTGTATCGGTGAGGTAACACACCTCCAGGGCGCGCTGGATGCGCTGGCCGTCAGTGGGTTGGATGCGCGCCGCGCTGGCCGGATCGAGCCGTCGCAATTCTTTGTGCATCGCGGGCCAACCGTTGGCCTCGGCCGTGGTTTCGATTATCAGACGAATTCCGGCGTCCGCGGCGGGAAGTTCGGAAAGGCCCTCCAGCAGCGTCCGGAAGTAAAGCATGGTGCCGCCAACCAGCAGGGGAATATGACCTCGTTGTGTAATCTCGCGCATTGCGGCGAGCGCGTCACTACGAAATTGCGCGGCGGAATAGCGCTCGTGCGGGTCGATCAGGTCGATGAGATGGTGCGGCGCCACTGTCATGGATTTCGCGTCGGGTTTGGCGGTGCCGATATTCATATGCCGATAGACCTGGGCGGAATCCACGCTAACGATTTCCACCGGCAAGCACCTGGCGATTTCCAGCGCAACGCC
This sequence comes from Nitrosospira sp., assembly GCA_030453055.1. GTDB lineage: Bacteria > Pseudomonadota > Gammaproteobacteria > Burkholderiales > Nitrosomonadaceae > Nitrosospira. Next base: position 5,296 of record JAKDLC010000119.1, on the reverse strand, counting down.
GCTTTTCCCGCTTGCGGTGGGTCCCATCAGAAAAATTGCGGGCGGACAGGTTGGGAAATCCTGATTTTGGAGTTTTGGGTTTTGCTTTGTCATGGAGGCGTGAGGCGCCGGGTTTGGCCGGGATTCATTTCGTTTGCATGGTTACTCTTTGTCTTTCAGCAAGGCTTTGAGATTCGCGAAGGGATTATGCGTAGACCGGGATTCTCGCGCACTGCCGGATGAGGTGTCACGTCCGGCGTTATCCAGATACCGGGCGTGTTCGTTTTCGTGACAGTAGACGCACAGCAACTCCCAGTTGCTGCCGTCGGCCGGATTATTGTCGTGATTGTGGTCTCTGTGATGTACCGTAAGCAACTGAACATTTGCGCGCGTGAACTCGCGTGCGCATCGCCCACAGATCCACGGATAAATTCTCAGCGCCTGTTCACGGTACGTCATGTTCCGTTGTTCCCGGTTGCGCCGTGCCTCGGCAACAATGCGATCCAGCTTGTCGCTGTCCGGCGGAATGGTTTTTGGCGGCATTGAGTAAATAGCAGAATCTATGCTGCGAGTGGTTAACATCGAAAGTGATTAAACGATATATTCGGTTGCATGGCAAGCATCGGTTTTTTCGGTTAGAATTCCGCTTTTGCCGCCGTGCTTTTCGCGCCGTTCCGTGCGCCGGTTTGTCGACACTCGATACTAATCCCATGATTCTCGTCCTGAGTCCGGATACCCGGTCTGACAGCTCCGAATATAAGCAATTATTGGTGCACCTCGCAAATTTGCCGGGTATTTCCACACGTGTGCATAACGAAGTCGGCATCGAGCAGACCCTTACCGAGGTATATTTGATCGGCAACACCAAGACATTGCCTATTGAGGATATGCAAAGACTGCCATGTGTCGAGCAGGTAGTTCGGATTTCGGAGGAGTACCGTGTGCTCGGACGGCACAAGGAAGATCGCAGGCCGACTTACTTCGACTATAACGGCGTGCGCTTTGGCCAGGATACGCTTAATGTATTCGCCGGACTATGTGCGGTGGATACGCTGGAGCATGTTGAGTTAATGATGCAGGCGCTACGCGACCATGGACAGGTATGTACCCGCATGGGTGCATATAAGCCGCGTACCAGCCCATATTCGTTTCAGGGCCACGGCAAAACCTGTTTGCCTTATGTATTCGAGCTGGCCGGGAAATATGGCATCAAGGTGATCGCCATGGAAATCACCCATGAATCCCATGTGGAAGAAATTTGCGACGCACTCTACCGGACGGGCGATGCCACCGGTGTCATGCTGCAGATCGGTACGCGTAACACGCAAAATTTCGAACTGCTGAAGATCGTCGGGCGGCAGCAGGATTTTCCGGTACTGATCAAGCGCGGCTTCGGCATCACTCTGGACGAATCGCTCAATGCCGCGGAATACCTGGCTTCCGAGGGAAACCGCAAAGTGGTTTTTGGCTTGCGCGGGATGAAAACCAATATGGCGGACCCCCACCGCAATTTTGTGGATTTTGCCCATGTACCCGTGGTCAAGCGCCTGACGCGCATGCCGGTGTGCATCGATCCCTCGCATTCAGTCGGTGCGCGCGCCTCCTCGCCGGACGGCATACTTGATATCATGCATGCGACCGCCCAAGGCGTGATCGCGGGCGCCAACATGGTGCTGGTAGACTTTCATCCAGTGCCGGGTAAGGCGCTCGTGGACGGACCGCAGGCGCTACAGATCAGAGAACTGCCGTTTTTTCTGGAAGATATCCGCATCGCGCGGGAAGCCTACGAGCAACGCGAGGCTTTGGCCAGCCGTTATGCATGATCCGTAATTTTCGTACGTGCACAAACGCCATCAATAAAATGTGGCGCGGCGTTTTAGCGCCGCTGTTTGCATTTCCGGTGTTTCTGGGGGCTTTTATTGGCGCCGCCGGCGCGGTCGATATCGCAGGACCAACCTTGCCGCTTAAGGTGACTGATGATCGCGGACGCGGCATCCGCCTGGATTACTTTGCCAGACGTATTATCTCGCTTTCCCCTAACATCACCGAACTGGTATTCGCTGCCGGCGCAGGCGGCAAACTTGTGGGCGTCAGCCGCTACAGCGATTATCCTGAGGCCGCCAAATCCGTTCCGGACGTTGGCGACTCATCCAGTCTTGATTTGGAGAGAATTATCGCACTCCAGCCCGATCTGGTGATTGCGTGGCGCAGCGGCAATAGTCTCTCAAATATCGAGAAACTTGAGAAACTTGGTCTGACTGTTTTTGTCACAGAAGCAGCCAGGCTGGAAGATGTATCGCGACTACTGCGGATGATCGGCAAGCTGGCGGGAACGTCAACACAAGCAGAACCGGCGGCGCGGGCTTATGAAGCGGAGTTGCAGCAAATCAAACGCAGCCATGGCGGCCGTCAGCAGATCAGGGTGCTCCACTTGATCTGGAGCCAGCCGCTAATGACGGTGAACGGTAATCATATTATCAGCGATATCATCGACATTTGCGGCGGCGCCAATGTGTTCGCTTCCGCATCTTCCCTGACCCCGGTGGTATCCGAGGAAAGCCTGCTGGACGCCGATCCTCAAGCTATCGTCAGCAGCATCTCCCTTGAATTTGCTGAAGTTGGGGCGAGAGAGCGGTTGCGGCGCTTGCCGCGCCTCGGCGCAGTCAGGAGCAACCATTTGTTTTTTGTACATCCCGATCTCATACACCGCCCGACGCCGCGCATGCTGCAGGCGGCAAAAACGGTTTGCGCGCAGTTGGAGGGGGTTCGGTCGAGCTGAAAATGAGCGACAAATAGCTGAAAAATAAACGTTCGACTGCCGGATAAAGTACACTATGCGGTATGCGCCACAAAGGGCGGCGGGCGTTAAAAAACACAGTATCGACGCTCGGCTGAAGACAGTTTTTATGGAGAACGACCAATGATCAAAGTACTGCTTGCAAATCCCAGAGGTTTCTGCGCCGGCGTGGATCGCGCCATCGAAATTGTGGAACGGGCGCTGGCCATGCATGGCGCGCCGATTTACGTTCGTCACGAGGTGGTGCATAACCGTTTCGTTGTGGAAAACCTCGAAAAAAAAGGAGCGGTATTTGTCGAGAATCTTGATGAAGTACCCGTTGGCAGCATTCTGATCTTCAGTGCTCATGGTGTGTCCCACGAGGTGCGGCGAGAAGCCGAGGCGCAACAGTTCAAGGTATTCGACGCAACTTGCCCGTTGGTGACCAAGGTTCATATCGAAGTGGCAAAGATGCGAGAGCAGGGTAGAGAGATCATCATGATCGGCCATGAAGGCCACCCGGAGGTGGAGGGCACCATGGGGCAGGCTGAGGGGGATGGTCCTTGTATGTACCTGGTGGAAACAGAGGAGGATGTAGACAATTTACAGGTCAAAGATCCGACCCATCTGGCTTATGTCACCCAGACCACGTTGTCGGTGGATGATGCAACGCGGGTGATCAATGCTTTGAAAAAGCGCTTTCCCAAAATCACCGGACCGAAAAAGGACGATATCTGCTATGCCACGCAGAATCGCCAGGATGCGGTCAAAATGATGGTGAAGCAGTGTGATCTGGTGATCGTAGTTGGCTCACCCAACAGTTCCAACTCCAATCGCTTGTGTGAGGTCGCAAGAAACGCGGGTGTGGACGCGCATATGATAGATCGCGCCGAGCAATTACAGGAAAAGTGGTTGGAGGAAAAAGACCGGATCGGTATTACCGCGGGAGCTTCGGCGCCGGAAGTGCTGGTACAGGAAGTCATATCACGGCTCAGGCAGATAGGAGCAGGGCAAGCGGGAAGAGAGGTGATGGTGGATGAACTAAGCGGCGTGGTTGAGTCGGTGGTGTTTCCATTGCCTAAAAATTGATCGAGCAAGCGGTTTTCGCTTCTTCTCGTCATTTGTTATCCCATCTCAACATCTCGTCTTCGCAGGGCTGGCGATTGGTCGCTGGAATATCGATGCAACACATACTGGAAAAGGCCAGAAAAATTCGCCTGGTCGTATTTGACGTGGACGGAGTGCTTACGGACGGGAGTCTCTACCTTTCTGACAGCGGTGAGGAGATCAAGGCATTCAACAGCCACGACGGTCACGGCATAAAAATGCTCAGGGCGAGCGGAGTCAAAGTTGCCATCATTACCGGCAGAGAATCGCGCTGTGTGGATTTGAAGGCGAAAGATTTAGGTATTACGCTTGTTTACCAAGGTGCGAAAACCAAGCTGCCTGCATTCGAAGCGTTATTAAAGAAACTGGAGCTGGATGCTTCGGCCTGCGCCTACGTGGGTGATGACTTGATAGATTTGCCGGTGATGCTGCGCTGCGGTCTGGCTGTTTGTGTGCCCGCTGCGCCCGCGCTGGTGAAGAAGCACGCACACTATGTCACCCGTCTTGGAGGTGGGCGGGGGGCTGCGCGCGAGATCTGCGAAATGGTGATGCGGGCGCAGGACACACTGGACGTCTTGTTGGCGACGTATCTTAAGTGATCCTGAATCCGCTCTGCGCCATCCCTCTCGACGTTTTACGCCACTTGAGCTTCACATTTTTGCTGCGTTCGCTCCAATTGCCGGATTCAGGATGATCAATCAGTTCCTTTCCAGGCTTCCCCTGATTCTACTGGTGTTGCTGATCGTGCTGGCATTCTGGCTGAATCAGTCGGTACGCGCCCCGTCTCCGGCACAAGAGGGAGACTTGCGCCGTGCTCCTGATTATATTGTGGAAAACTTTTCGGCTACTCGCATGGATCATGAGGGCGTTACGCGCCATGTACTTTCTGCAAAAAAAATGCTTCATTATCCGGACGACGATACCGCTGATCTGGAACAGCCCCGTCTTATCAACACCCATCCCGGAAAACCGGCGATGGAGGTGGAGGCGGATCAGGCGAAAATGTCCGGCAACGGCGAAGACATTTATCTAACGGGTAATGTCAAGGTGTTGCGTAAGGCAGGCAAAGGTCGCGGGGAGACAACGATGACTACCAGTTTTTTGCATCTCGTTCCTGACGATGACATCGCCAAAACGGACAGGCCTGTCGTTATTACCGAGGCGAACGCCATTATCAAAGCGGTCGGCATGGAAACGAGCAACCGCACTCAAGTCACCCGGTTATTGTCGCAGGTTAAAGTTGTCCATGCCAAAGTGAAAAGGCGCGCTAACGCGGCGAAAATAGATTCAGATTAATCCGGGAATGGACGTTACTAATGTTGACATCGGGGCAAGGCGTGCTGAAGCGTATCGTTATCCGGGTCCATATGCAAGACGGGCAATGCGGCATGGCGGTGATTGTGGCGTTTTTCTGACACGATAAACCAGGTTTTC